>NZ_JBEZOK010000005.1:122854-359152 GCF_040706515.1 Streptomyces sp. NPDC047880
GTCGCCGGTCTGCTGGTGCAGGTCGAGTGCGGTGCGGTAGGCCTCGAGTGCTTCGGGGTAGCGTCGGAGCTCTTTGAGTACGGTGCCGAGGTTGTTCCGGGTGACCGCTTGGCCGTGGGTGTCGCCGGTCTGCTGGTGCAGGTCGAGTGCGGTGCGGTAGGCCTCGAGTGCTTCGGGGTAGCGTCGGAGCTCTTTGAGTACGGTGCCGAGGTTGTTCCAGGCGCTTGCTTGGCCGCTGGTGTTGCCGGTCTGCTGGAACAGGTCGAGTGCGGTGCGGTGGGCGTCGTGTGCCTCGGTGTGGCGCCGGAGTTCCTGGAGTGCGGTGCCGAGGTTGTTCCAGGCGCTGGCTTGGCCGTGGGTGTTGCCGGTCTGCTGGTGCAGGTCGAGTGCGGTGCGGTGGGCGTCGTGTGCCTCGGTGTAACGCCGGAGTTCTTTGAGTGCGCCGCCGAGGTTGTTCCAGGCGCTGGCTTGGCCGTGGGTGTTGCCGGTCTGCTGGTGCAGGTCGAGTGCCGTTCGGTAGGCGTCGAGTGCTTCGGTGGAGCGTCGGAGCTCCTGCAGTGCGCCGCCGAGGTTGTTCCAGGCGCCGGGCAGATTCACAGCGTCATCGAGTGCCTGGCAGGCTTCGAGTGCATGCGCTCTGACGGTCACCGCGTCCTGGAGCCGCCGTCGCCACTCCAGGTAGCGGCCGAGGGCGAATCCCAGGTCCAGGGCCGTCTGGGTACGCGCATAGGTGTGGGTGGTGGCGAGGAGGTTCTCGCGCTCGGCGTCGAACCACACCAGCGCCTGCTCCCGCCCGGCGAACAGCGTCGACACGGCCTCGCCGGGCGGCCGGAAGTGGGTGTCGGCTGCTCTGGCATGGCGGACGTAGTGCTCGGTGAGCCGGGTGCGGGCTTGTTCGAAGCGCCGGCGGGGAATACGGCCGCGATCCATGGTGGTGCGGGCCTGTTCCTGGGCGTGGACGCGCAGGAGGTCGTGCATGGACCAGCGGTCGCGTGGCTGGCTGTTCTGGGTGAGCAGGCGTGCCCGGACGAGCTGTCGCAGGACTGGGGTGATCTTGTCGGCGGGCTGGTCGGTGAGGGCTGCGACGGCGGGGGTGGAGATGTCCGGGCCGGGGTGGAGACCCAGCAGGCGGTAGAGGTCGGCCTCCTGGTGGGAGAGGCGCGTCAGGCATTCGTCGAAGACGGCGCGCAAGTTGCGTTCGCCGTCGTCGAGGCCGCCGAGGCGCGTGCCGGCGTCGGTGAGCATCCGCACCCGCTCGGACAGCGGCTGGTCGGGGTCGTCGGCGAGGAGCGCGGCGGCGATCTGCAGCGCCAGGGGCAGGTAGCCGCAGAGCGCGGCGAGTTCCTCCGCGGCCGCGGGCTCGTCCTCCACCCGCCGGTCGTCGGGGTCGGCCACCTCCAGCCGCTGGTGCAGGAGGTCGACGGCGGCGTCCGGCTGGAGAGGGTGGAGGTTGAACAGGCGGGCGCCGAGTCCGGGCAGGGCGTGCCGGGAAGTCACCAGCACGGCGTGGTGACGGGCCGGCAGCAGCGGTCGGACCTGGTTCGATGTCGAGGCGTTGTCCGCCAGGATCAAGACCCGCTGTTCCTCCCGTGCCAGAACGTCGAGTTGGGACCGGTACAGCCCCTCCCGCTCGTCCAGTGTGGGCGGAATGTGTTCAGCCGCGACGCCGAGGGCCCGCAGCAGCGCCTCCAGGGCGTCCTCCGGCGGGACCGGGTTCGGGTCGTAGCCGCGGAGGTTCACCATCTGCACCGCGGTGAACCAGCCCTTGTCGAGCGCGGCATGGCCCACGGCATGGGCGAGGGTGGTCTTGCCCACGCCCGGCAGCCCCGCGACCGACCCGACCGCCGCACCCGAACCGATCCCGGGATCGAGGATGGACAGGATCTTGGCGATCTCGTCGTCGCGACCGGTGAACTCCTGCGGCAACCCCGGCAGAGAGTTCAGTGCCGTCGGCACCGCCGCGTACGCCTGCACATTGATCTTCGTGGTCTGTGTCCCGCTCCCGAGCACCTGGCTGCGCTCGAACGACGCCCCCGCGAAACTGCTGCCGGTTCGTCGTCCCTGCTCCGGACGCTTGTCCTTCTTCCCGCCGCTTTTGCGCTTACCGGACGTCTTCTTTGCCCCCATGCTTGCAGCCCGTACCGCTACCGGTTGATCGTGTTGTTCTGCGTGCCGCTGCCCAGAACCTGACTGTCGGTGAACGTCGCGTTGCTGAAGTCGTTGTGTGTGCTCTGCGCCGGTGCCTGGGCGTGCGCCTGCTGGACCAGAGCCTGCAGCTCGGCGGCCACCTGCTGCCGCTCCTCCTCGGGGAGTTGCTCGAAGAGCATCTCCAGACGGGTCTGCCAGCGGGTCGTCAGAACGGTCTGAACCCTGTCCGACCCGGCTCCGTCACCGGCCGACTCCAGTTCGGCCCGGGTTTGATCGAGCCGCTCCAGCTCTGCCTGCTCCTGCCCTGCCTCGCCGCGGCCCAGGATCCGCGCGACACCGCTGCGGATAGCGGCCCACGCGTCCGTCCCCGCCGCCTGCACGATTGCCCCGCCACCAGCCGCCGCCACCGTGATCAGTCCTTCGACCAACACGACAACACCCCCACGCATCAATGGAACAAGAAGTTCAGCATAGGGAGGAACCCGTCACCCGATGAGCCGAACCACCAACCCGCACCCGCCGTCCACGGCGCCGGCTGCCGAGGGACCACCAAGCCGCGCGGTCTGGAGGACGGGGTGTCCGTGGATCTACTGCGCGTACCTGGTGCCGCGGCAGGCACTAGGCAGTTGCCGTCCCATTCGTGTGGGCGGGCTTCAGCGCGGCAGTTGCTGTGAAAGCTGCTCGATGCGTTCGAGGAGTCGCACGTTGAGTGCTGCCCGGAGGTCCTTGATGCGGTCGATCTGTCTGGAGAGGTCAGGGGTGGTTTCTCCGGGGCCGGGGCCGCGGATGATGCGGGATCGGATCTCCCAGGAGAGGTCCTGCAGCTGGTCGAAGATCTGCGCGGAGAGATCCTCCACTTCACGGGAGGGGTCCGTCGCCGGCCTCGGTGGCTGGTAGCCCGCGGAAGCCGCTCCCTGGCTGGTCTTCGTGAGCTCGTCGTCGAAGCGGTTCACGTCGACGTCCTGGCCCGCTCCGAGGCTCTGGTGAGCACGGAGCAGGACGTCGAACCAGGCCCGCCCCGTGGTCCGCAGTCGGGTGAGCCTGCTGATCTCCTCGTGGACGAGGCGCTCTTGGAAGGCCCGCTCCTCGTCCCGGGACTGATGGCGTCGCTGACGCATCGGTACCCAGACGGCGGCTGCGGCTCCGATCACGGCTCCGCCCAGCCCGGTGACCAGAGGGACCACGGTGGAAACGTCTGTCATGCGGACGCCATACCCGGCGAGCGACCCGGAGCCGACGGCGCGCCCCTCATCGTCCACGCCGGGGCGCTCGGGTTCCGGCCGTTCTCAGGCGGCGGGCGATCTCCAGCTGGGCGTCGTCGACGGGGCGGTCGTCCTCGATGTCCCACAGGGTGTTCTGGAGGAGGCGGGCGAGGGTCCAGGCGTGGGCTCGGGGGCGGTCCAGGGCGAGGATGTCGGTCATGGCGTCGAAGCGCCAGCGGACGTCCTCGGGGTCGTAGCGGTTGTCGAGGGCGGGCCACAGTTCGAAGCCGGGGTCGCCGGCGAGCGGCTTGGGGTCGATCGCGAGCCAGGGGGCGCGGTCGGAGGCGAGGACGTTCTCGTCGTGGAGGTCCCAGTGCAGGAGGCGGTCGCCCGGCTCGTCCACCACCTCGCGTACGGCGGCCGCGCAGTCGGAGACCAGGCGGCGGGCCTCCGGGTCGGGGATGCGGGCCAGGGCCCAGGGGGTCCGGTCGAGCATGTCCCGGGCGATGTCGCCGAGGCGGCGCATGCCGGGCGGGGCCGGGAAGGCCGTGAGGTGGGCCAGGAGCTCGGCGATGGTGGCCACGGCCTCGTGGGCGTCCGGCACGTGGGACAGCATGCAGGTCTCGTCGAGGCGCTCCAGCAGCATGGTGCCGGTGGGTTCGTGGTGGTCGAGGAGGCGGACGGCCCCGTCGCCGTCCCAGGCGTGCAGCGCCACCGGTTCGCCCTCGCTCTCCTCGTCGAGGATCTGGAGCTTGAGGACCGCCGGGGCGCCGTTGCCGCGGACGACCGGCAGGACCAGGGCGGAGACGCCGTGCATGGGCGGTCCGTCGGTGCTGAGGTCCCAGCGGTCGAGGAAGCGGGCCGTCTGCCCGGGCAGTCCGGCGATGAACGCGCGGCCCGCCTCGCCGTTGAACTTCTCCTGTGACGCCGCCAGTTCCCGGGGAATGTCGATCACTCCCGGCACGGTAGTGCGGCGCGCCGGGTGGGGCATGCGAATTCCGCGGGGCGTTCCCGGCTCCTCAGGTCACCTGTTCCGGTACGGGCGCGTGGGCCGGTGTGCCGTGTCCGGGGGCCTTCGCCGTGACCATCAGGCCCGCGATCAGCCCGGCCAGCAGCATGATGCCGGCCGCCCACCAGATGGCGACGGTGTAGCCGTGGACGACGCCCTCGCGCATCACCCGGGTGCGGTCGGACGGGTCGGTGAGGCGGGCCGTGACGTACGTGGCGGTGCTGGTGGTCGCGATGGTGTTGAGCAGGGCCGTGCCGATGGAGCCGCCGACCTGCTGCGAGGTGTTGACGGTCGCCGAGGTCACGCCCGAGTCGTGCGGGGCGACCCCTGCCGTCGCGGTGGCGAAGACCGGCATGAACGTCAGGCCCATCCCGAGGCCGAGCAGCAGCAGCGCGGGCAGGATCTCGGAGGCGTACGACGAGTGGGTCGTCATCCGGGTCAGCAGCACCATGCCGCCCGCCGCCAGGACCATGCCGGGGACCATCAGCATGCGAGGGGGTACCCGCTGGAGCAGCCGGGCGGAGATCTGGGTGGAGCCGATGATGATCGCGGCCGTCAGGGGCAGGAACGCCAGGCCGGTCTTGACGGGGGAGTACACGAGCACGGCCTGGAGGTAGTACGTCATGAACAGGAACAGGCCGAACATGCCGATCACGGCCAGTGCCATGGTCAGGAAACAGCCGGCCCGGTTGCGGTCCCGGATGATGTGCAGCGGCAGCAGCGGCATGGGTGCCCGGGACTGCCACCAGACGAACACGACGAGCAGCAGGATCCCGGCGGCGAACAGCGACAGCACCATCGGGTCGGTCCAGCCGCGGGACTCGGCCTCGCTGAAGCCGTAGACGATCGCGACGAGGCCGCCGCAGCCGAGCAGGGCACCGGGGACGTCGAGCCGGGCGCCGGCGTGCCCGGGGCGGTCGTGCAGCAGAGCGAGCGCGCCGAGGACGGCTACGAGGGCGATGGGCACGTTGACGTAGAGGCACCAGCGCCAGTTCAGGTACTCGGTGAGGAGCCCGCCGACGATGAAGCCGATCGCGGCGCCGCTGCCGGCCAGGGCACCGTAGATACCGAAGGCCCTGCCGCGTTCCTTCGGGTCGGTGAACGTCGTGGTCAGCAGGGACAGCGCGGAGGGTGCCAGGACCGCGGCGAAGGCGCCCTGGAGGGCCCGCGCGCCGAAGAGCATGCCCGCGTCGGTGGCGGCGCCGCCGAGCGCGGAGGCGGCGGCGAAGCCGGCCAGCCCGATGACGAAGGTGCGCTTGCGGCCCACCAGGTCGGCGATCCGGCCGCCCAGCAGGAGCAGTCCGCCGAAGGCGAGGGTGTACGCGGTGATCACCCATTGCCGGTTGCCGTCGGACATGCCGAGGTCTCGCTGCGCGGAAGGCAGAGCGATGTTCACGATGGTCGCGTCGAGGACGACCATCAGCTGTGCCAGGGCGATGACGACCAGGCCCCACCAGCGGCGCGGGTCGGTGTCCACGGAGGGGCCCTCGTCGCCTGTCCGGGTGACACTCATCCCGCCAGAAGACCATGGATCGGGGCGGCCTGCATCCGCGGAATCCTCACCGGAACCTTGCGAGGGGAGAGCCAGGGGCCGGGTCACGGTTCGCCGTCGGCGGGGGTCTCGGGTCGACGCGTCGCCGTCGCCGTCGGCGGGGGTGTCGGGTCACGGTTCGCCGTCGTGGGGGCGCCAGGTCGTCGCTCCCCGCCGGCGGGGAGCGCCTGCATCCGTGGGACCCTCGCCGCCGCCGGGGCGCCGCGTCACGGCTCCAGGACCACCTTTCCGATCGTCCCCCGGCTCTCCAGCGCCCGGTGAGCCGCCGCCGCCTCGCGGAGCGGGAAGCGCTGTACCACCGGGGTGAGGCGGCCCGCCGCGGCTTCGGTGAGGGCGCGCAGTTCGAGGGTGCGGACGGGGTCGGTGCCGCCGGCCTTCCCCAGCATCACCGGGCCGAGGACCTGCTCGGAGACGCCGTCGACGAGGTAGGGGCCGCCGTCCCGGATGCCCTCGCCGGACCAGCCGAAGACGATGTGCTTGCCGCCCGGGCCGAGGAGGGTGACCGCCTCGCGGGCGATGTCCCCGCCGACGCCGTCGAAGACGACGGTCGCGGTCCGGCCGCCGAGGTGCGCGCGGACCTTCGCGGGCCAGGCGGGGTCCTTGTAGTCGACGGCGAGATCGGCACCCGCCGCCTGCACCCGGGCGGTCTTCTCCGGCCCGCCCGCGAGGCCCACGACGGTCGCGCCGGCGTTCTTGGCGTACTGCACGAGGAGCGTGCCGATGCCTCCGGCGGCGGCCGGGACGACGACCACGGAGTCCGGGCCGAGCTCGGCGAACTGCAGGATCCCCATCGCCGTACGGCCCGTGCCGATCATGGCGACGGCTTCGGCGAAGTCCAGGTTGCCGGGGATCTCGTGCAGGCGCTCGACCTCGGTCACGGCCAGTTCGGCGTAACCTCCGGGGACGAATCCGAGGTGGGCGACGACCCGCTTGCCGAGCCACAGGTCGGCGACGCCCTCGCCCAGGGACTCGACCACCCCGGCGACCTCGCGGCCGGGGACGGTGGGCAGGGCCGCCGGCTCGTTGGCCGGGCCGCCCGGCATGCCTTCACGCAGGGCGGCGTCCAGGAGGTGGACGCCCGCCGCGCGTACGGCGATCCGCACCTGGCCGGGCCCCGGGCGGGGGTCCTCGACCGGCTCGTAGGTGAGGTTCTCGGCCGGTCCGAAGGCGTGCAGGCGGATGGCGTGCATGACAACTCCTCTGGTGGACGTGCGCTCTCTCATGGAGACGTTCGCCCCTTGGCGGACGTTCGCTCTCCGGTGGGGCGTTCGCTGCGACCAGCCTCCAACCTCAAGCTTGCTTGAGGTCAAGCTCGTGCCGGCCGAGGGCCAGGGAGACGGCCGTCAGGGCGCTGTTGAAGGACACCTCCGACAGCACGCCGGGGGCCGCGACCTGGTCTCCCGCGAGGTAGACCCCGTCGCCCCGGTCCACGGCCGGCCGGTCGCGCCAGCTGGTGCCCGGCAGGTCGACCGCGCCCGTACGGCCGTTCGCCACCGACGCGCGCCGCCAGGTGAGCCGTTCGCGCCAGCCCGGGAAGCCGAGGTCGAGCAGTTGCTCGGCGCGGGCGGTGCCGTCGGCCTTCGACTCGTGCGGAGCGAGGGGGATCTGTCCCTGGATCAGCTGCTCGCCGGCCGGGGCCAGGCTGCGGTCCTGGGCGGTGAACCGCTCCAGCCAGCCGGGCGCGTCCAGGTCGGAGACCGCGAAGGCGTCCCCGCGCCGGGTGCGCACGGCCAGGTCGACGAGGGCGGTACGGCCGCTCGGCCAGGTCAGGGAGTCGTCGCCGAGCAGACGGCGGGCGGCGTCGAGGGACGTGGCGACGACGACGGGTGTGTCGGTGGGGAGCGTGCCGACACGGGACAGGGTCTCCATCCGGACGCCCAGGTTCCAGGCGCGCGCGGCCATCCGGTCGATGAGGCTCGCCCAGCCGCCGCGCGGATAGTGCGCCTCGGGCGGCAGCTTGGTGGCGCGGCGCAGCCGCTCCTGCACGAACGCGGCCGACAGCGAACCGGGGTCGTGGTGGAACAGGGCGACCGCCGAGTAGTGGGCGGCGGCCCGGGCCCCCTCCTCGCCCGCGATGTCCGTCGCCCAGGTGAGGAAGTCGGCGTCCACGGGCGCCTGCCGGCCCGCCCGGCGCAGCAGCTTCAGCATGGCGAACGGCGGGGTGCGGCGCAGCACGCCCTGGTGCCGCAGCCGGAGCCGGGCCGCCTCCAGGGGTGGGAGGGGCGCGAGCGGGCCGATGAGGTCGCGCTGCTTGAGCCAGGCCCAGTGCGGGCCGCCGTTGTAGAGGGCGTGCGGGCCCTCGTTGGTGCGGTACGGCCCCTCGGCGGTGCGCGCCCGGCCGCCGAGGGTGCGGTGGGCCTCGTGGAGGGTGACCTTGGCGCCTGCCTCGGCAGCGGTGATGGCCGCGGTCAGTCCGGCGAAGCCGCCGCCGATGACGGTGATGCGGTGCATGGATCGGGATCTCCCTCGGAGTCGGAGTCGGAACCGGAGCCGGTCGCCTTCCGGACCGGGATGCCTTTCCCCCGTACGACCGATCGAGGGCGCCGGAATGTGACATCGCCGGTGTTCGCGCAGTTCGGGGGCGTTGTCAGTGGCGGGGTGCAGCATGGGGGGATGGCGAGGAGAGCGGCGGGCGGTACGGGTGTGAAGGGCGCGCGGCGACCGGAGGTGCGGCTGCCGGTGCTGGAGCCGTACGGGGGCGGGGAGCTGGAGCCGGACGGGGACTACGACGGGCTGGAGTTCCGCGAGGCCGATCTCCGCGGGCAGGACGGATCGGGCGCCCGGTTCATGGACTGCGCCCTGACGGGCTGCGCGCTGGACGAGACCCGGCTGCGGCACGCCCGCGTGCTGGACTCGTCCCTCACCGGCGTCCGGGGCGTGGGCACCGACCTCGCCGAGGCGACCCTGCGCGATGTGGAGCTGATCGACGCCCGGCTCGGCGGGCCGCAATTGCACGGGGCGGTGCTGGAGCGGGTGCTGATCCGCGGCGGCAAGATCGACTATCTGAACCTGCGCACGGCCCGGCTCAGGGACGTCGTCTTCGAGGGCTGCGTCCTGGTCGAGCCGGACTTCGGCGGCGCCGGCCTGGAGCGCGTGGAGTTCGTGGACTGCGCGCTGAAGGGCGCCGACCTGCACGCGGCGACCCTCACGGACGTCGACCTGCGCGGTGCCGCGTCCCTGGAGATCGGCCGGGGTCTGGACCGGCTGTCGGGGGCGGTGATCAGCACCGCGCAGCTGCTGGATCTGGCACCGGCGCTGGCTGCGCAGTGGGGCATCCGCGTCGAGGGCTGACGCCGGGCGGGCGGGAGTGGAACGTGGTCGCGGCGGCTACCGAAGCCGATCTCCGGGCGGCGCCCGCGGAGGGCGGAGGCAGGTCGGGGGCCTAGGAAGACGCCGCCGCGCGGCGCTTACGGCAGGCGCGGGAAGCGGGCCTGGAGGGTCCAGATCGCCGGGTTCTCCGCGAGGTCGTCGTGCAGGTCGGTGAGGTCGGCGATCAGGTCGTGCAGGAAGTCCCGCGCCTCGCGGCGCAGTTCGCTGTGGGAGACGGTGAGCGGAGGCTCCTCCGCGCGCATCCAGTCGGCCTCGATGTCCACCCAGCCGAAGCGGCGCTCGAACAGCATCCGGTCCGTCGACTCGGTGAAGTCCAGCTCGGCCCGCTGCGGCCGGGACGCCCTGGAGCCCGCCGGGTCCCGGTCGATCCGCTCCACGATGTCGCACAGCGCCCACGCGAAGTCGAGCACCGGCACCCATCCCCAGGCTGTGGACACCTCGTGGTCGGTCTTGGTGTCCGCCAGATAGACGTCCCCGCAGAACAGGTCGTGCCGCAGCGCCCGGACGTCCGCGCGGCGGTAGTCGGTCTGCGGCGGGTCGGGGAAGCGGTTGGAGAGGGCGTAGCCGATGTCGAGCACGGAGGTGATGGTGTCACGTGATCGTAGGATCGCGGTCGTGGCCCGTTCTGCACGACTTGTCCCCACGCTTCCCGCCCCCACCCCCACCCTCCTCCGCGCAGCCAACCTCCTCCGCGCGGCCACCCTGCTCGCCTCGGCCCTCGTCCTCACGGCGTGCGGCGGCGGGGTGCACGGCACCCCGGGCGGCTCCGGCGTCCGCGACCCGTACTTCCCGAAGGCCGGCAACGGCGGCTACGACGTCGGTCACTACGGCCTGCGCCTCGGCTACGACCCCGCCGCCCGCCGCCTCACCGGCACGGCCGTCCTCACCGCCCGCGCGACCCAGGACCTCTCCGCCTTCAATCTCGACCTGCTCGGCATGGAGGTCGAGAAGGTCACCGTCGGCCCCCGGATCGCCCGCTGGAACCGCGCGGGGCAGGAGCTCACCGTCCGGCCGCACGACGACATCGAGCGGGACGAGACGTTCCGCGTGACCGTCCGCTACTCCGGGACGCCCGAGACCGTCACCGACCCGGACGGCTCCCGGGAGGGCTGGCTGCTCACCGCGGACGGGGCGCTCGCGCTGGGCGAGCCGACGGGGTCGACGGCGTGGTTCCCCGGCAACCACCACCCCTCCGACAAGGCGGCGTACGACCTCACGGTGACCGTGCCGAAGGGGGTGCGGGCCGTCTCCAACGGGGAGTTGCGGAGCGAGACGACCGCGCGGGGGCGGACGACGTTCGTGTGGCACACCGGCGAGCCGATGGCGAGCTACCTCGCCACCCTCGCGATCGGCCGCTTCGACATCAGCCGCTCCCGGGCCGGGGACCTGCCCGTGTACACGGCCGTCGACCCGGCGGAGGCGGCCGCGAGCCGGCCCGTGCTCGGGCGGCTTCCCGAGGTGCTGCGCTGGGCGGAGCGGCGGTTCGGTCCTTACCCCTTCGCCACCACCGGCGCCGTCGTCGACAGCGCGCCCTCCGTCGGCTACGCCCTGGAGACCCAGAGCCGCCCGGTGTTCCCCGGGGCTCCCGACCTCCCGCTCCTCGTCCACGAACTCGCCCACCAGTGGTACGGCGACTCCGTCACACCCGAGAGCTGGCGGGACATGTGGCTCAACGAGGGATTCGCGACGTACGCGGAGTGGCTGTGGGAGGAGGACCACGGCGGACGGACCGCGCAGGAGACGTTCGACGCGGTGTACTCGGGTGAGCACTTCGACACCGAGGAGGCGGCGGAGGAGATCTGGGAGTTCCCCCCGGCCGATCCGCCGAGCGCGGCGCAGATCACCGACCCGCCGGTGTACTGGCGGGGGGCGATGGTGCTGCAGAAGCTGCGGCAGGCCGTCGGGGACGAGCGGTTCTTCTCGATCCTCAGGGGGTGGGCGGCGACATACCGGTACGGCAACGCCGACACGGCCGACTTCACGGCGTTCGTCGAGAGGCAGGCGCCCGGGGACGATCTCCGGCCGGTCTGGGACGAGTGGCTGTACGGGGACGGGAAGCCGGAGCGGGCCTGAGGCCTCACCGTGTGGACAGGTCCTTGCGCAGGACCGCGCAGGGGCGCCCGTGCCGCAGATCCTCCCGGTGGTCGACGACCTGGTGGCCGAGGGCGGTCCAGAAGGCCAGGGCCTTCGGGTTGTTCGCCAGGACGGCCAGGCGAACGGCGCTGCGGCCCGCCGTGCGGAAGCGGTCCTCGACGAGTGCGGCCAGGCGGCGGCCGTGGCCCTGGCCGTGCAGGCGCGCGTCCACCATGAGCAGGCCGATCCAGGGGTCCGGGTCGGCGGGGTCGGGGTGGTGGTCGAGGGTGACGGCGATGCCGATGAGCCGGCCGAAGCTGCGGGCGAGCAGGACCTCGGTGCCGGGATGTTCCCGCTCTTCTGCCAGGGCGGCCGCGACCTGCTCGGGGCGGATGTCCTCCGGGTCGGGGAAATCGCCGGTCAGGGTGTGGAACTCGTGGTTGGAGGTGTAGAGGGCGGTCAGCTCCGCGAGGAGGGGGCCGCTCAGGGGGGCCGTGGGCAGCGGGTCGAGGATCACGTGGGGAACGTATCCCGGGTGGGGAGGGTTTCGACGCGCCGTGGTGGCTCGGGTGCTCTGTGCGGTGCGGGGCCGGTTGTGGCTGGTCGCGCCCCGCGGCGGAGCCGCCGATCGGCACAGCCCCGCGTCCCTCGGGCGAAGCCCCCGGGGCCGGACGACCGGCCCCGGGGGCTTCCCTGCGCAACGCTGAGGCGTCCGTCAGACGTTCACGCCGAAGTCCTGGGCGATGCCGACCAGGCCCGAGGCGTAGCCCTGGCCGACCGCGCGGAACTTCCACTCGGCGCCGTTGCGGTAGAGCTCGCCGAAGACCATGGCCGTCTCCGTCGCCGCGTCCTCCGACAGGTCGTAGCGGGCGATCTCGGCACCGCCGGCCTGGTTGACGATGCGGATGTAGGCGTTGCGGACCTGGCCGAAGTTCTGGCTGCGGGTCTCGGCGTCGTAGATCGAGACCGGGAAGACGATCTTGTCGATGTCGGCCGGGAGGGCGGCGAGGTTGACGTTGATCGCCTCGTCGTCGCCGGCGCCCTCGCCCGTGCGGTTGTCGCCGGTGTGCACGATGGAGTTGTCCGGCGTCTGCTTGTTGTTGAAGAAGACGAAATGGGCGTCCGAGTAGACCTTGCCCTGCGGGTTGACCGCGATCGCCGAGGCGTCGAGGTCGAAGTCCGTGCCGGTGGTGGTGCGGACGTCCCAGCCGAGGCCCACGGTGACGGCGGTCAGGCCCGGAGCCTCCTTGGTGAGCGAGACGTTGCCACCCTTGGACAGGCTTACAGCCATTGTTGGGAGTCCCTTCCCTCGTTTACATGCGGCGGAGAAGCTGCGGCATCGAAGCTACAGCTACCCCCATGAACGCGGAGAGGGGTACACAGGGTTCCAGCTCCTTTACTTTCTTTACCCGTGATTATTGGGATGACGTGGACGGGACAGAAGCGGGAACATGGACGGCATGTCCGGTCACCACGTCATCCGCGGCTCCGTCTCCCTGCCCGAGGCCGAGCTCATGTGGCGTTTCTCGCGGTCGTCGGGGCCGGGCGGGCAGCACGTCAACACCAGCGACTCGAAGGTCGAGCTGAGCTTCGACCTGGCGAAGACCGAGGCACTGCCCGCGGTGTGGAAGCAGCGGGCCCTGGAGCGGCTGGCCGGGCGGCTGGTCGACGGGGTCGTCACCGTGCGCTCCTCCGAGCACCGCTCCCAGTGGCGCAACCGGGAGGCCGCCGCCGTGCGCCTCGCCGCGCTCCTGGCCGAGGCCACCGCGCCCCCGCCCAAGCCGCGCAAGCCGACCCGGATCCCCCGGGGCATCAACGAGCGCCGGCTGCGGGAGAAGAAGCAGCGCTCGGAGACCAAGCAGGGGCGCTCCGCGCGGAACTGGGGCTGACGGGCCTCTCAGGACAGGTCCAGGACGCCCACGGTCTCGTCACCGCTGGTCTCGCCGTTCGGGCGGAAGCCGAGCCCCGCATAGAAGCCCTCGGGGCCGTTCGGTCCCGGGTGCCAGGTGACGTAGAGCCGCTTCGTGCCGCGTCGGCGCAGTTCCGCGGCGACCGACTCGACGGCGAAACGGCCGTACCCCCGCCCCTGCTCCCCGGCCGCGATGTTCAGCCGCCACAGGCCCGAGCGGAACGCGCTGCCGTCCTCGTACCAGTCGATGTCGAGGCAGGCCATCAGGAAGCCGACCGGGCGGTCGCCGTCGACGATCAGGCGGGGCCAGGCCGTGCGGGGATGGACGTACGCCTCGGCGAGCGACTTCACGACCGGGGCGACCAGGTGTTCCTGGTCGGGGCGGACGCCGATGCCGAGGGCGGCGTCGAGATTCGCGGGTGTGATCTCTTCGAGGCGCGGGCCGGGTGTCGACATGCACGCACCCTAGGCGGGCGGCTCGGCCTCAGGCCAATGGTTTCCGTGGCGCGCTTGGTCCCCGGCTATTGGTTTCTGCGGCGCGTTCGGTCCCGGGCCGCTGGTTTGTCCGGCGCCTTCGACCCCGGGCCACTGGCTTCCGCGGCGCGTTCGGTCCCGAGCCACTGATCTCCGCGGCGCGTTCGACCCTCCGGGGCCAATGGTTCACGCCGCGCGTTCCGCCGGGGCCGCTCAGCTCAACTGCCGGTACCGGCCGCGGAAATACGTCAGGGGGCCGCCCTCCGCGCTCGGCACCCGGGCGGTCAGGACCCGGCCGATCACCAGCGTGTGGTCACCGGCGGGCACGCGCTGCTCGGTACGGCACTCCAGGACGGCCAGGGCGCCGCCGACCAGCGGGGCGTCGGTGTACTCGCCACGCGTGTACGGGATGTCGGCGAACAGCAGCCGGTCGCTGACGCGGCCCTTCATCGCGAAGCGGCCCGCGATGTGCCGCTGGCTCCCGGACAGGACCGAGACCGCCCACAGGTCCTGCTCCTGAAGCAGCTCGTCCATGCGGGAGCCCTCGCGCAGGCTCACCAGCACCAGGGGCGGGTCCAGGGACACCGACATGAAGGCCGTGGCCGTCATGCCCACGTCCTCGCCGCCCGGCGCCGTGGGGTCGTCCGGGTCGAGCGGCGGCTCCTGCGCGGTCATCAGGACCACGCCCGAGGCCAGCCGGGCCATGGCGGCGCGGAACTCGTCGTTGCTCACCCCCTCAGCATGCCCGGAGGCGGGCGACGGAATGATCGGAGACGTGGCAGCGGGAGTGTTCGGCACACCCGGAACGCTAATCTCCGTCCCGCGGGGCCCGCATCGGACTCCCGCCCGATCACGGTCTTAGGACCACCGGCGGACATACGTGGTCTCGGCGGGGGAACCGGAAGGGGCGACTGGCGGAGCAAGGGCACCGGGGAAATACATGTGCGCAATCCGACAAACTTTGCGTTCGGTAGCCGCACGTGAAGAACGCAGAAACTCCACTCAATTGTTCAGGTTTGCCTGTGACTTGAGTCACAAGGGGCAGGAATTGTTGACCCTGTGTACCGAGTGAGCAGCGCGCTGTGATTCAGTGGCGGGGAAGCTGCCAGGGCGATACGCCGACGAGACCCTTGAATCGCTGCGAGTACTCGGGGGGAGGGCGAGCATGGAGACCGAGTCGGAGCCCTACGTCCGTCTTGCGTCCCTGCGACAACTGCACCAGGTCATGGCCGACATGAACACGGCCCGCAGCCTGGCGGACACACTGCAGACCGTCGCGGAGGGCGTCGTCGCCGCCCTCGGGTACGAGCTGGCGTGCGTGAACCTCGTACGGCCGGACGGCGACCTCGTCGTCGCCGCCTTCGCCGGGAACCCCGCCGCGGAGGCCCTCATCACCGGCCGCGTCGGCTCGCGCGAGTCCTGGGAGCGCCGCCTCGGCATGGGCGAGCACTGGGGCGACCTGGTGTTCATACCGCACACCGAGGGCTGGGTCCTCGACGACGACGACGTACCGCAGTGGTACACCGACGGCCCCGCCCCCCGCTTCGAGGACGAGTGGCACCCGGCCGACCGCCTCTTCGCCCCCATGTACGCGCCCGGCCCGCAGGGCAACGCGGCCTGCGGCGAGCTGATCGGCGTGCTCTCCGTGGACCGGCCGCGCAACGGCCGCCGGCCCGGGGCGTGGGGCCGCGAGGCGCTCCAGATGTACGCCTTCCAGGCCGCCATCGCCATCAGCAACGCCCGGCTGCGCGCCAACATGCAGCGCGCGCTCGTCCGCCTGGAGCGCGAGCAGCAGGCCCTGCGGGCGAGCGAGGAAAGCTTCCGGCAGGCGTTCGAGTACGCGCCCTCCGGCATGGCCATCGCCGAGATGGGCGGCGACCAGCACGGCCGGATCCTGCGCACCAACGACGCGCTGTGCCGGCTGCTGGGCCGTCCCGCCTCCGCGATGCGCCGCTACTCGTTCTCCGACCTGGTCCACCCCGAGGACATAGGCACCCTGCTGCGCACCTCGGCGGAGGGCGGACGCGCGGAGCTGCGCCTCGGCCGCCGGGACGGCACGTACGTGTGGGTGAGCCTGCGCAACAGCGTGGTGGCCGACGCCGCCGACGGCCCGCGCTTCCTCCTCACCCACGTCGAGGACATCGAGGAACGCAAACGCCGCGAGCTCCAGCTCGCCCACCGTGCCTCGCACGACTCGCTCACCGGTCTGCCGAACTCCGCGGAGCTGCGCTCCCGGCTGTCCGCGCGGCTCTGTCAACGCGCGTCGTCCCCGCGCACCGCCGTCGAGTCCGTCGACGCGGCCTACGGTCACCCGGCCTTCGACGTGGCCGGGCCCGGCTTCGACTTCCGGCAGGGCGCCGAGCCGCTCGACGCCTACGACCACCACGTGCACACCGTCGCGCCGGACGGGGCCCACGACGACGGCACCAAGGGCCTCGCCGTGCTCTTCTGCGACCTCGACGGCTTCAAGTCGATCAACGACCGGTTCGGGCACAACGCGGGTGACGCGGTTCTCATCGAGGTCGCCCGGCGGCTCAGCAACGGCGTGCGCGACGGGGACACGGTCGCCCGGCTCGGAGGTGACGAATTCGTCATCCTGGCCGACGGGCTCGGCCGGGCCGACGCGCAGGACCTCGCGGTCCGGCTGCGCAACGAGATCATCCAGCCGATCCGTGCCGAGGGGCGGGCCGTGCGGGTCGGTGCCAGCTTCGGCATCGGATGGGCACATTGTGGAATGACGGCGGACGAAGTGTTGAAATCCGCTGACGAGCGGATGTACGTCGAGAAACGATCTCGTCCCAAACAACACAGACGCGCCGGGTGAGGCCCAGGTCAGCGAGTTGATGCGGTCTGAGTCACCCATTCGGGTCTCCGGGAGCGGGTAGGCTCGCTAACTCACCCGTGTACCGCATGCACCGCACCTGACTGAGGAGACCAAGGGATGACGCCCGGCAACAACGGCGCGAGCACGCCCGAGGACGACGACCCGTTCGGCTATCTCTACGCCGACGGGCAGGCCAACGGAGCCCAGCCGCCGTCCGGGGGTTACGGCTACCCGAACTCGGTCAACCGGGTCAGAGCGGTCGGCACCCGCCAGTACGGCCAGCAGCCGCAGAACGCGCAGACGGCGCCGTACGGTCAGGTCCCGCAGCAGCAGGGTGCGTACAGCCAGCCGAACGCGCACTATGCCGCGCCGGAGACGTTGCCCGGCGGTGCGCAGACCGCACAGCAGCAGATGCCGGCCGGCGGTGGCGGCCGGGGTGGCCGCGGCCCGAACACCAAGGGCCTGCTGATCGGCGCGATCGCGGTGGTCGCCGCGGTCGTCATCGGCATCGGCGTGGCCATGCTCGGCGGCGACAAGGACAAGGACAAGGCGTCCGACGAGGTGGGCACGAGCCCGACCCAGTCCGAGGAGTCCAAGCCGAGCCCTTCGGCGAGCAAGGACGGGGAGAGCACGGCGGAGCTGCCCACGATCGACGCCAAGGCGCTGCGTCTCGGCGGTGCCGCGACCCTCGCCCAGGACGTCAAGGGCGCGCAGTCCGACGGCGGCATCTACGTCGGGAACCTCAACCAGGTCGGCTCGTCGGTCACCTGGACCGTCAACGGTGTCCCCAAGGACGGCGCGTACACCGTCTTCGCCCGCTACAGCACGGTGGACGAGGACCAGGAGATGACGCTCACCGTCAACGGCAAGCCGTTCGGCACCAAGCTGAACATGGGTAACTTCACCCACACCAAGGACGGCGACTTCGCCAAGGGCTGGACGAAGACCTACGCCTATCCGACCCTCAACAAGGGCACCAACACCATCTCGCTGTCCTGCCAGGACGGCGACAAGTGCAACGTCCTCCTGGACCAGCTGTGGCTGAAGGCGGGCCAGGTCAAGGACTGACGCGGCCTAGGCCGCGCTGACCTCTCCCGAAACCGTCACCCTCGTCAGCAACTCCTCGTACAGCCCACGGTCGAACTCCCCGGCCGTCGGTGCGTTCACCGTCGCCGCTGCGAGGGCCGTTGCCCGGGTGAGGCGGGTGGGCCAGGGGTGGTGTTCCACCAGGGCGGAGAGCAGGCCCGCGACCGCTGAGTCGCCTGCGCCCGTGGGGTTGCCCCGGAACGAGGCCGGTGGGGCGGCCTGCCAGCGGCCTTCCCGCGTGACCGCCAGGAGGCCTGCGGGGCCCAGGGACGCGACCACCGCGCCCGCGCCGCGGCGGCGGGCGTCCTGGGTGGCGCGCAGCGGCTCGTGGGAGCCGGTCAGTTCCGCCAGTTCGCCGGCGTTCGGCTTGATGATGTCCGGGCGGGCCGCCACACCCCGGCGCAGGGGCTCGCCGCTGGTGTCCAGCAGGACCGGGACCGAGAAAGAGCGGGCCGTGCGTATCAGGCCCGCGTACGCGCCCACCGGGACACCCGGCGGCAGGCTGCCGCACAGGGCCACCGCGGAGGCGGAGGGGAGCAGGTCCTCGTAGGCCTCCTGGAAGGCCGACCACTCGGCGGGCAGGACCGTCGGACCCGGTTCGTTCAGCTGGGTGGTGTCGCCGGTGCGCTCGTCGACCACGGCGATGGTGCGCCGGGTCGTCCCGGTGATCGGCACCAGCGCGTCCACCACGCCCGGCACCGCCGTGAGCCTCTCCTGCACGACCCGGCCCGTCGCCCCGCCCGTGAATCCCGTCACCGTCACCTCGTGCCCGAGCGCCGCCAGCACCCGGGCCACGTTGACGCCCTTGCCGCCGGGGCGTTCCGTCACCTCGGAGACGCGATGGGAGGCGTGCGGCCGGAGGGACCGTACGCGGTAGGTGATGTCGAGAGCGGTGTTCAGCGTGACCGTGAGGATCACCGGGCCGACCTCCCCCGATGTGCGTGCCGACATGAACGTGCAGGTAGCCCGATCATGCCAAAGAGACGGCGGTCGGCCCAGTCCTGGAGTCGGCCACCGTCTCCCGACTGCGGGACGGATCAGCCCAGTTGGGGACCGACCACCCATTCGCCCCGGCGCATCACGCCCTTCACCTCGTACGCGGAGTCCAGGATCAGCAGGTCGGCGTACTTTCCGGGCTCCAGTGAGCCGATCGTGTCGGCCATGCCGAGGAGGCGGGCCGGGGTGGCGGACAGGGCCGTCACCGCGTCCTCGACGGAGAGGCCGTCGACGGTGACCGCCCGCTTGAAGGCGCGGTCCAGGGTGAGGGTCGAGCCGGCGATCGTGCCGTCCTCCACCAGACGGGCCACGCCGTCCGCGACCTCCACCTCCAGCGGGCCCAGCCAGTAGCGTCCGTCGCCGAAACCGGCCGCGTCCATCGCGTCCGTGATGAACGCGACCCGGTCCGCGCCCGCGTGGTGGAACGCCAGTTGCAGCGCGGCGGGGTGCAGGTGCGTGCCGTCGTTGATCAGCTCGACCGTGATCCGGTCGTCCTCCAGCAGTGCGGTGATCGGGCCGGGGGAGCGGTGGCCGAGCGGCGGCATCGCGTTGAAGAGGTGGGTGGCGACGGTGGCGCCCGCGTCGATGGCCTCCACCGTCTGCTCGTACGTGGCGTCCGTGTGGCCGATCGCCGCGATCACGCCCTGGTCGGCGAGGAGGCGTACGGAGTCGAGGCCGCCGGGCAGTTCCGTGGCCAGCGTGATCATCTTCGCCCGGCCCCGGGCCGCGTCGATCAGCTTGCGGACCTCCGCGGGGTGGGGGTCGCGCAGGAGGGCCTCGGAGTGGGCGCCCTTGCGGCAGGGGGAGATGAACGGGCCCTCGAAGTGGACGCCGGCGATCTCGCCCTGCTCGGCGAGTTCGCTGAGCAGGCCCGCGCGGTGGGTGAGGGAGTCCATGTCGCCGGTGACCGTGGAGGCGACCAGGGTGGTCGTGCCGTGCAGGCGATGGGTGTGGATGCCCTTGAGGATGTCGTCGACCGTGCCGGAGGTGAAGGAGGCTCCGCCGCCGCCGTGGTTGTGCAGGTCGACGAAGCCGGGGATGACGTAGTGGCCGGTTGCGTCGATGACGTGGGCGTTGTGCGGGGTCGCTGCGGTGATGCGGGTGCCGTCGACGGCTACTCGGCCGTTCTTGACCGTTTCCGTGGGGAGGACCACGGTTGCGCCCGTGAGGACCGTGGGGGGGCCTGACGTTGCGGGGTGCGGGTGGGGCGGGGCTGGTCGCGCAGTTCCCCGCGCCCCTGAGTCGGCTGCCATCAGGGCGTTACCTCCATGCGGTCGGTCGATGCCAGAAGATCCCAGGCCAGCAGGCCCGCCCCCAGGCAACCGGCGCCGTCGCCCAGTGCCGCGGGGACGATCGTCGGCTGCTTCTGGAAGGTGATGCGGCTGCGGATCGCTTTCCTCAGCGGCGCGAAGAGGGTTTCCCCCGCCTCCGCCAGGCCGCCGCCGATGATCAGGACGCGGGGATCCAGCAACGTCAGGGCCGTGACCAGGCCGTCGGCCAGAGCGTCGATCGCCTGTTGCCAGACCGTCCGGGCCTTCGGGTCGCCGGAGTCCACCGCCTTCGCGCAGTCCGCCGCGTCCGCGTCCGGGTCGCCCGAGGCCATGGCCCACGCCTCGGTCACGGCCGCAGCCGAGGCGAAGCGCTCCAGGCAGCCGAACTGCCCGCACGGGCACGGGGCCCCGCCGGGGCGTACGACGATGTGGCCGATCTCGCCGGCGAAGCCGTGCGCGCCCGCCTCGACCCGGCCGTCGACGCCGATGGCGCCCGCGATGCCGGTGCCCAGCGCCACGAACAGGAACCGGTCCGCGCCCCGGCCCGCGCCGACCCGGCCCTCGGCGAGGCCGCCGGTGCGCACGTCGTGCCCGAGGGCGACCGGGACGCCCAGCCGCTGCGCCAGCAGCTCGCGCAGGGGGACGTCCCGCCAGCCGAGGTTGGCCGCGTAGACGGCGACGCCGTCCGCCTCGTCGACGATGCCCGGGACGGCCACGCCGGCGGCGGACGCGGGCGTGCCGAACTGCTGGGTGCCGTAGGCGTGCAGCTCGGCGGCGAAGTCGAGGATGCCCTCGACGACGGCCTCCGGCCCGTGGGCGCGTCCGGTGGCCCGGCGGGCCCGGTGCAGCACCTCGCCCCCCGGACCCGCCAGGGCGGCCTTCATCCCGGTGCCGCCCACGTCGAGGGCGATGACATGTCTCACGGGAACAGTGTGACCCGGGGACCCGCAAGAGGTCTAGTCCACTCACGTGGTGTAGACCTTGTTCCGGATATCGAAATGTTTCGGCGGCGGTGACGCCGGGGTTGGGGAAGAACAGCGGTGCAGCGGCGGCGGATGGCAGGAACGATCGCGGTGGTGTCCGCACTCGGCATGACGGCGGTCCTCGGCGGCTGCGGACTCACGGGTGGCTCGGCGGACGTGACCCTGAAACTGGTGGCCGCCGACTACGGCGACAGCGCGGCCAACAGCTCCAAGAAGTACTGGGACGAGCTCGCCGAGGAGTACGAGGCCGACCACCCCGACGTCGAGATCGACGTCAGCGTCTACTCCTGGAACGACGTCGACCGCAAGGTCCGTGAGATGGTCGCCGCCGGTGACCCGCCGGACATGGCGCAGATCGGCGCCTACGCCGACTACGCGGCCAAGAACGAGCTCTACAAGGCCGACGACCTGCTCTCCATACCCGTGCAGGCCGACTTCGTGAGTCAGCTGGCCTCGGCGGGCCAGGTGAAGGGCGTGCAGTACGGCATGCCGTTCGCCGCCTCCACCCGCGTGCTCTTCTACAACAAGACCCTCTTCGCCAAGGCCGGCATCACCCCGCCCGAGTCCTGGGACGACCTGGCCCAGGACGCCGAGGCGCTCAAGGCGAAGGGTGCGAAGTACCCGTACGCGCTGCCCCTCGGCCCGGAGGAGGCGCAGGCCGAGACCATGCAGTGGATGCTCAGCGGCGGGGGCGGCTACACCGACGGCGTCGACAGCTACGGCATCGACTCCCCGGAGAACATCGACACCTTCTCCTGGCTGAAGAACGACTTGGTCGGCAAGGACCTGACCGGGCCGGTCGCGCCGGGCCGGCTCAACCGGGCCGCGGCGTTCGCGGCCTTCGCCAAGGGCGAGGTCGGCATGCTCAACGGCCACCCCTCACTGATGAAGATCGCCGCCAAGAACGGCGTCAAGTACGGGATGGTGCCCACGCCGGGTCACGAGGGCCCGAGCCGGTCCACGCTCGGTGTCTCCGACTGGATGACCGCGTTCCGCAAGAACGGCCACCGCGACCAGGTGGGGGACTTCCTCGACTTCGTCTACAGCGAGAAGAACGTGCTCGCCTTCTCGCGCGAGTACGACCTGCTGCCGGTCACCACGTCCGCGTCCGGCACGATGGCCGCCTCCGAGGAGGACCGGCACCTCAAGCCGTTCCTGGAGGAATTGCTGGCGTCCGAGCTCTACCCGGTGGGCAAGACCTCCTGGGCCGATGTCAGTGCCCAGGTCAAGCAGCAGATCGGCAAGGCCGTCGCGCCCGGTGGCAGCCCGTCGGGCGTCCTGGGTCACCTCCAGGCCGAGGCGACCCGGGCGGAGAGCGCGGAGTAGGCGCTGTCGGTGGCGGGCGTTACCGTGCCGGGCATGGACGAGGACACGGGTGAGCAGGGGCTCGGGCGCAGGGAGCGGGACATCCTCGCGCTCGAACGCCGGGGCTTCTCCGGGCCGGGTGCGAAGGAGCGGGCCATACGTGAGGAGCTGGACCTCGCCCCTGTTCGCTACTACCAGCTGCTCAACGCCCTGCTGGATGACGCTCGGGCGTTGGCGCATGATCCGGTGACGGTGAATCGGCTGCGGCGTGTTCGGGAGCGGCGTCGGTCCGAGCGGTGAGGGCCGTGGGGCGTCCGGCTGTCGTGCGGGTGCGGGTGCGTCGTGGTTGTTCGCGCAGTTCCCCGCGCCCCTATGGGGCGCGGCGCAACCCTCAGCCGATCCGATTCGCCAATGCGGCCAGCAGCTCCACGACGCCCTCCGGGCCGTCCACCACCAGGTCCGCCCGCTCGCTGAGCTCGGTCACCTCGTCGCTGCCGCTGCACACCAGCAGGCCCGGGGTGCCGGTGGTGCGGAGGGTGTCGACGGCGGAGTAGGCGGGCAGGTCGCCCAGGTCGTCGCCGCCGTAGAGGACCGACGCGGCGCCGATCTCCCGGGCGTAGTCGCTCAGGGCGACGCCCTTGTCCATGCCGGGCGGACGCAGTTCGAGGACCATGCGGCCGGGCTCGACGATCAGGCCGTGCCGGGTCGCCAGGGCGGTGAGCGGCTCGCGCAAGGCCTCGAAGGCGGCCTGCGGGTCGGCGGCCCGGCGGGTGTGCACGGCCACCGCCCGGCCCTTGTCCTCGACCCAGGTCCCGCTCCCTTCGAGCAGCCCGGGCAGTTCGGCGCGGACGGCGTCGACGCCGGGGTGCGGCTCGGGCGCGGTGACCCGGCCGCTGCGGGCGTCCCACCGCTCGGCGCCGTAGTGCCCGAGGACGACGAGGTGCTCGAGGCCCGGCACGTTCGCGAAGCCGCCGTTGCGCACGGCGACCTCGGCGGGCCGGCCGGTGATCACCGCGATGGCGGCGACCTTCGGGGCGAGCGCCACCAGCGCGCCCAGCGCCTCCGGATGGGCCCGGGCCAGCTCGGGGTCGGCCACGATCGGCGCGAGCGTCCCGTCGAAGTCCAGGGCGATCAGCGCCTTGCCGGGGTCGGCGAGCAGGGCGGCGAGACCGTCCTGCCCGGCCGTCGTGACGGGTGTGGGCAACGCGTTGGCGCTCATCGCCGCTCAGCCCCTCAACGCGTCGAGCTGGTCCAGGAACCACTGCGCCGGTGGCAGGGCCGTAGCCGCGGCGGCCAGGCGCTTGCTGCGTTCGGCGCGTTCCTCCGGGCGCATCGACAGCGCCTCGTGCAGGGCGGCCGCCGTGCCCGTCACGTCGTAGGGGTTCACGGTGATCGCGTCCTCGCCCAGCTCCTCGTGCGCCCCGGCCTCCCGGGACAGCACCAGCGCGCAGCCCGCGTCGGAGACCACCGGGACCTCCTTGGCGACGAGGTTCATGCCGTCGCGGATGGGGTTGACGAGGGCCACGTCGGCCAGCCGGTAGGCGGCCAGCGAGCGGGCGAAGTCGTCCTTGAGGTTGAGGAGGACCGGGGTCCACCCGGGCGTGCCGTACTCGGCGTTGATCTCGTCCGCGAGCCGCTGCACCTCGGCCGTGTAGTCCCGGTACACCGCGAGGTCCTGCCGGGAGGGGTAGGCGAAGGCGACGTGCACCACCCGCTCGCGCCACTCGGCGTGGGCCTCCAGGAGGCGGCGGTAGGCCAGCAGGCCGCGCACGATGTTCTTGGACAGCTCGGTGCGGTCCACCCGGACGATGGTGCGGCGGCCTTCGCCGATCTCCTGCCGCAGCGCGGTGATCCGCTCCTCGACGTCCGGCTCGTGGGCCCGCTTGCGCAGGAAGTCGGCGTCGGCGCCGAGGCCGTGCACCCCGACCCGGGTGCCGCCGAGCCCGCCCGCGAACCGCTCGGCGCACTCGGTGAACGCCTCCGCCCAGCGCTCGGTGAGGAAGCCCAGACGGTCCGCGCCCAGCATGCCGCGCAGCACCTGCCCGGCCACGTCGTCCGGCAGCATCCGGAAGTACTCGGGCGGCGCCCACGGCGTGTGCGAGAAGTGCCCGATGCGCAGGTCGGGCCGCAGCTCGCGGAGCATGCCCGGCACCAGCGTCAGGTGGTAGTCCTGCACCACCACCGCCGCGCCCCGGGCGGCCTCCTCGGCCAGCGCCTCGGCGAACGCCCGGTTGTACGCCTCGTAGGACGCCCACTGCCGCCGGAACTCCGCGTCGAAGACGGGCTCCAGAGGCGTCTGGTAGAGCATGTGGTGCACGAACCACAGGACCGAGTTGGCGATGCCGTTGTACGCGTCGGCGTGCACGTCGGCCGGGATGTCCAGCATCCGCACGCCGTCCTCGCCGACGCCGCGCCGCACCGCCTCCCGGTCGCCGTCGGAGAGCGCCGAGCACACCCACAGCGCGTCCGCGTCCGAGCCGATCGCGGAGAGCCCGGAGACCAGCCCGCCGCCGCCCCGTTTGGCGTCCAGCGAACCGTCCTCGCCCACCGTGTACGAGACGGGACCCCGGTTGGAGGCCACCAGCACCTGCGCAGTACCGTTCGTCGAAGCCATAAGCCTCAACCTAGCCCGCCCCCCGAACGCTCAAACGTGCGGATCTGCCGCGCCCGGCCGAAAACCGCCCGGTCAGGCAGCCTTCCGCGCCTGGTACTCGGCGATCTCCACCATGGGCGGACGCTCTTCGGTGTCCACGGAGTACGTCCGCGGTTCGAAGCCGTCCTCGCCCCGCTCGAACTGGGTCAGGGACGGCCGGATCAGGTGACCGCGGGCCAGCCGCAGCTGGGCCGTGCGGTAGATCGCGGCGGCCATCCGGCCCAGCGCCTGCCCGTCCTGGTGCCGGTGCTTGCGCACGCCCACGTCCACCTGGGCGAGGGCGTCCAGACCCGCCAGGTGCAGCGCGTCGACCAGCATGCCCAGCTCGACGCCGTACCCGACCGGGAACGGCAGCTGCTCCAGCAGGGACCGGCGGGCCGCGTACTCGCCGCCGAGCGGCTGCACGAAGCCGGCCAGCCGCGGCCAGTGCATGTTGAGCAGCGGGCGGGCCATCAGCTCGGTGACCCGGCCGCCCTGCCCGGAGGTCTTGCCGGGGGCGAGCGAATCGGATTCCGTGGCCAGCGGGCGGTCGTACATGGCCTTCACCAGGTCCACGTCCGGGTCCGTGAGCAGCGGGCCCACGATTCCCGAGACGAAGTCGGACGAGAAGTCCCTGAGGTCCGCGTCGACGAAGCAGACGATGTCCCCGCGGGTGACGAGCAGCGATCGCCACAGCACCTCGCCCTTGCCGGGCACGGCGGGCAGGCGCGGGAGTATCGCGTCCCGGTGCACCACCCGCGCGCCCGCGGCGGCGGCGACCTCCGACGTGCGGTCGGTCGACCCCGAGTCGACGACGACCAGCTCGTCGACGAGCGGGACCTGGCGCATCAGGTCGTGGCGGATGACGGAGGCGATGTCACCGACCGTCGCCTCCTCGTTCAGCGCGGGCAGCACCACACTGACCGTCTGGCCGGTGCGCTGCTTCGCTGCGAGGATCTGGTGGAGCGGGCGATCGTTCGCGGACCAGGAACGGGTGCTCAGCCAGCGCTCGACTTCTTCCAGCACCGTGGCGGCTCCTCTGCGTGCTCCGGGCGGGACGGAGTGATCCATCTCGCGGTTCGGACGACTATCTCAATTGTCCTGGTCGTCGGTTACAGTCTTGAACAACGCGGATGACCATCGCATGTCCGGGGTCACCCGCCTTTACAACCGCATACAGCTCATCCAGAGGGGCAGAGGGAAACGGCCCGATGAAGCCCCGGCAACCCTCCAGTCGGTACTCGTAGGTCATTGGCGACCACTGCGCGAGGCTCCCGGCTAGGGAAGGTGCCAAATCCGTCTCACGGCGAGATGCGTCGTGAGGAAGATGAGGAGAAAGGGCCTCGCCTCACATGGCTGTGCAGACTGTTGCAAGCACCACTGACTCCACCGTAGACCTCGGTCCCGCGGCTGCCCTCAGCTGCCGTGAGTGCGGTCACCGCGTACCCCTCGGCCCGGTCTTCGCGTGCGAGGAGTGTTTCGGCCCGCTGGAGATCGCCTACGACTTCTCGGGCTACGACACCGAGGAGCTCCGCAAGCGCATCGAAGCGGGGCCCGCGAACATCTGGCGCTACGCCCCGCTGCTGCCGGTCCCGGCCGACGTGGCGGACAAGCCGAACATCAACCCGGGCTGGACCAAGCTCGTCAAGGCCGACAACCTCGCGCGTGAGCTGGGCGTCGACGCCGGCAAGCTGTTCGTCAAGGACGACTCCGGCAACCCGACGCACTCCTTCAAGGACCGGGTCGTCGCCCAGGCCCTGGAGGCCGCCCGCGCCTTCGGCTTCACCACGCTCTCCTGCTCGTCCACCGGCAACCTCGCCGGTGCGGTGGGTGCCGCGGCGGCCCGCGCCGGCTTCCGCTCCTGCGTGTTCATCCCGCACGACCTGGAGCAGGGCAAGGTCGTCATGGCCGCGGTCTACGGCGGTGAGCTCGTCGGCATCGAGGGCAACTACGACGACGTGAACCGCTTCTGCTCCGAGCTGATCGGCGACCCGGCCGGTGAGGGCTGGGGCTTCGTCAACGTCAACCTGCGGCCGTACTACGCGGAGGGGTCGAAGACCCTCGCGTACGAGATCTGCGAGCAGCTCGGCTGGCGGCTGCCGGACCAGATCGTGGTGCCGATCGCCTCCGGTTCGCAGCTCACGAAGATCGACAAGGGTCTGCAGGAGCTGATCAAGCTCGGTCTGGTCGAGGACAAGCCGTACAAGATCTTCGGCGCGCAGGCGCTCGGCTGCTCCCCGGTGTCCACGGCGTTCAAGGCCGGGCACGACGTGGTGCGCCCGCAGAAGCCGGACACCATCGCCAAGTCCCTCGCCATCGGCAACCCGGCGGACGGGCCGTACGTGCTGGACATCGCGCGGCGGACCGGTGGTGCGGTGGAGGACGTGAACGACGAGCAGGTCGTCGACGCGATCAAGATCCTTGCGCGGACCGAGGGGATCTTCGCGGAGACCGCCGGTGGGGTGACGGTGGGGGTGACCAAGAAGTTGGTCGAGAGCGGGGCGCTCGACCCCACCAAGACCACCGTCGTGCTCAACACCGGAGACGGCCTCAAGACGCTGGACGCGGTGGCCGGCACCGGGCTGACCGCGACCATCCGGCCCAACTTGGACTCGTTCCGCGAGGCCGGGCTCGTCTGATCGTCGATCGCTGCGGGCCGGTGGGGGCTGGTCGCGCAGTTCCCCGCGCCCCCAGGGACGCGCCCCAGCCGTAGCTCAATCGAAACCGGAGGTCATATTCCGATGAGCGTCACCGTTCGGATCCCCACCATCCTGCGTACCTACACCGGCGGGCAGGCCGAGGTCGCCGCCGAGGGGGCGAACCTCGGCGAGGTCATCGCCGATCTGGAGAAGAACCACACCGGGATCGCCGCCCGGGTGCTCGACGACCAGGGCAAGCTGCGCCGGTTCGTCAACGTGTACGTCAACGACGACGACGTGCGCTTCGAGCAGGGTCTGGAGACGGCGACGCCGGACGGTGCCGGTGTGTCGATCATTCCCGCCGTCGCGGGTGGCTGATCCGGTCGGCCGACTCGATTGTTACCTTCGGTAACGACAGTCACTGAGAGTTTATCGAATTGCCCCCTCCGTGAGAGAAGCGGAGGGGGCAATTCTGTGTGGTTGAGCGGGGTACAGTTGGGGAACGCGGTCCCGATCCGCTGATCGGAACCCTGAATTCCCGCTTCGAGCCCGACAAGATGTAGCCAAAGTGTGCATGCCTTTTGAGGCTTTTGTTCCCTTTGCGTCGCCCGACTTGCCCTGAATTCGGGTGAATTCTCCCCACATTCCGGACCCTGTGCGTCCAGAATTCTCGTCCGATTGACCTGTTGCAGAGGGCAGTTGGACAGATACATTCAGCCGCGGTCGACGCGTTCCGGCGCACGCCCCCAACCGTGGGGGGTGAGGTCTGACCCGGGTCCGCGAAGTGTGGATCTGTGCAAGGGCCAGTAATAGGGGAGTTAGGCATGGCTCAGGGCACCGTCAAGTGGTTCAACGCGGAGAAGGGGTACGGCTTCATCGCGGTCGACGGTGGTGCGGATGTTTTCGTCCACTACAGCGCGATCCAGATGGACGGCTACCGCACCCTTGAAGAGGGCCAGCGGGTCGAGTTCGAGATCTCGCAGGGTCAGAAGGGACCGCAGGCCGACATGGTTCGCGTCTCTGCCTGAACGCGCACCACGACCAACGCTCAAGCGACCGGTCTTCTCAGAAGGGCCCGTACCCCCCGGGGTGCGGGCCCTTCGGTCTGTTCGAAGGGGGCGCGGGGCGGTGTTCGCGGGTGGCTGACGCCCCGGCCCGGTACCCGGGAGGCGCTTGCACTCGCAGGGGTCGAGTGCTAATCATTGCGTTAGCACTCTGAAGGTGAGAGTGACAACGTAAGGACCGGGTCGGTGAGGCCCGCAGGCCGGGTGGGGGAAGGAACCCACGAGGCAAGCGAGCCGTCCGTCGCGGGCGCGGGCGCGGTCCGAAGTAATCACCCCCAGTCCTGGAGGGACCACTTCACATGGCCAAGATCATCGCGTTCGACGAGGAGGCGCGGCGCGGCCTCGAGCGCGGCATGAACCAGCTCGCGGACGCCGTCAAGGTGACGCTCGGCCCCAAGGGCCGCAACGTCGTCCTCGAGAAGAAGTGGGGCGCGCCCACGATCACCAACGATGGTGTCTCCATCGCCAAGGAGATCGAGCTCGAGGACCCGTACGAGAAGATCGGCGCCGAGCTGGTCAAGGAAGTCGCCAAGAAGACGGACGACGTCGCCGGTGACGGTACGACCACCGCGACCGTTCTCGCCCAGGCCCTGGTCAAGGAAGGCCTGCGCAACGTCGCCGCCGGCGCCAACCCGATGGCCCTGAAGCGCGGCATCGAGCGCGCCGTCGAGGCCGTCTCCGCCGCCCTGCTGGAGCAGGCGAAGGACGTCGAGACCAAGGAGCAGATCGCCTCCACGGCCTCCATCTCCGCCGCCGACACCCAGATCGGCGAGCTCATCGCCGAGGCCATGGACAAGGTCGGCAAGGAAGGCGTCATCACCGTCGAGGAGTCCCAGACCTTCGGTCTGGAGCTGGAGCTCACCGAGGGTATGCGCTTCGACAAGGGCTACATCTCGGCGTACTTCGCCACCGACATGGAGCGTATGGAGGCCGTCCTCGACGACCCGTACATCCTGATCGCCAACTCGAAGATCAGCAACGTCAAGGACCTGCTGCCGCTCCTCGAGAAGGTCATGCAGTCCGGCAAGCCGCTGCTGATCATCGCCGAGGACGTCGAGGGCGAGGCCCTGTCGACCCTGGTCGTCAACAAGATCCGCGGCACCTTCAAGTCCGTTGCCGTCAAGGCCCCGGGCTTCGGCGACCGCCGCAAGGCGATGCTGCAGGACATCGGCATCCTCACCGGCGGCGAGGTGATCTCCGAGGAGGTCGGCCTCAAGCTGGAGAACGCCACGCTCGACCTGCTGGGCAAGGCCCGCAAGGTCGTCATCACCAAGGACGAGACCACCATCGTCGACGGTGCCGGCTCGGCCGACCAGGTCCAGGGCCGCGTCAACCAGATCCGCGCCGAGATCGAGAACAGCGACTCGGACTACGACCGCGAGAAGCTGCAGGAGCGCCTGGCGAAGCTCGCCGGCGGTGTCGCGGTCATCAAGGCCGGTGCCGCCACCGAGGTGGAGCTCAAGGAGCGCAAGCACCGCATCGAGGACGCCGTGCGCAACGCCAAGGCGGCCGTCGAGGAGGGCATCGTCGCCGGTGGTGGCGTGGCCCTGCTGCAGGCCTCCCAGGTCTTCGAGAAGCTGGAGCTCGAGGGTGACGAGGCGACCGGCGCCAACGCCGTGAAGCTCGCGCTGGAGGCCCCGCTGAAGCAGATCGCCGTCAACGGTGGTCTCGAGGGCGGCGTCGTCGTGGAGAAGGTCCGCAACCTCACCGTCGGCCACGGCCTGAACGCCGCGACCGGTGAGTACGTCGACATGATCGCCGAGGGCATCATCGACCCGGCGAAGGTGACCCGTTCCGCTCTGCAGAACGCCGCCTCCATCGCCGCGCTGTTCCTCACCACCGAGGCCGTCATCGCCGACAAGCCGGAGAAGGCCGCCGCGCCCGCCGGCGGTGGCATGCCGGGCGGTGACATGGACTTCTGATCGACCTGAGGGTTGATCGACGTCCTTACCGAGGGCGGCACTTCCTGTTCCGGCAGGAGGTGCCGCCCTTCGGCGTGCCCGGGGGGCGCCCCGTGCGGGTGCCGGGCGGGAGCCGCGGCGTGTCCGGGATCACAGCGGGTGCGGGATGGCGGGGCGGGACCGGATGGTTGAGGGTTAGGTCGGTCCCATGCGTATGCACATACCCCCCGGTATCCGAAAGTGAGCCCCCACGTGACTGTCGCCGCCTCCGCCTCCCGCGCCGCCGAAATCCTGTCCCGGCCCGTATCGCTGGGCGGCCTGACCGTTCCGAACCGGATCGTGATGGCGCCGATGACCCGCATGTTCTCCCCCGGCGGTGTGCCCGGCGAGGACGTCGTGTCGTACTACGCGCGCCGCGCCGCCGCCGGAGTCGGCCTGATCGTCACCGAGGGCACCTACGTCGGCCACGAGTCGGCCGGGCAGAGCGACAGCGTGCCGCGCTTCCACGGCGACGAGCAGCTCGCGGGCTGGGCGAAGGTCGCCGAGGCGGTGCACGCCGCGGGCGGCACGATCGTGCCGCAGCTGTGGCACATCGGCATGGTCCGCAACCAGGGTGAGCCCCCGGTCGCCGACGCCCCGGCCGTCGGCCCCTCCGGCCTGCGCATCGGCGCGACGGAGCCCACCGGCAAGGTCATGACGCAGGCCGACATCGACGCCGTCATCGGCGCGTTCGCCGAGGCCGCGGCCGCCGCCGAGAGCATCGGCTTCGACGGTGTCGAACTGCACGGCGCCCACGGCTACCTGCTCGACCAGTTCCTCTGGGAGGGCACCAACCGCCGCACCGACGCCTACGGCGGCGACCGCGTCGCCCGCGCCAAGCTCTCCGAGGAGATCGTCGCGGCCGTCCGCGAGACCGTCTCCGCCGACTTCCCCGTCATCTTCCGCTTCTCCCAGTGGAAGCAGGAGGCCTACCGCGCCCGCCTCGCGGAGACCCCGGAGGAGCTGGAGTCCATCCTCGCGCCGCTGGCCGCCGCCGGCGTCGACGCCTTCCACGCCTCCACCCGCCGCTACTGGGTCCCCGAGTTCGACGACTCCGACCTCAACCTGGCCGGCTGGACCAAGAAGCTCACCGGCAAGCCCACCATCACCGTCGGCTCCGTCGGCCTCGACGGAGGCGACTTCCTCAAGTCCTTCCAGGGCCACGGCGCCGAGGTCGGCGACCTCGACAACCTCCTGGACCGCTTCGAGCGCGACGAGTTCGACATGGTCGCCGTCGGCCGCGCCCTGCTCCAGGACCCCGAGTGGGCCCGCAAGGTGCTCGACGGCCGCTTCGGAGAGCTGGCCCCGTACAGCCCGGCGGCGCTGAAGACCCTCAGCTGACCCGCCTCCGCACGGGGTGCCTGGATCCGCTCGCGTCAGTCAAGGAAACTGAACGGACGCTTGTTCGCAGGTACCCCGTGAGGAGACCCAGTGACGACGACCGACTCCCGCCCCTCGGCGGGCGGCCCCTCCGAACAGCCCGGCCCGGTGGTGCGCACCACCGCCGGAGCGGTACGCGGACGGAGGGAGGAGGGGCTCGCCGTCTTCCGCGGCATCCCCTTCGCCGCACCCCCGGTGGGCGAGGCCCGCTTCCAGGCCCCGCGGCCCGCCCCCGCCTGGGACGGCATACGCGACGCGTACGCCTTCGGTCCGCCGCCACCGCAGGACCTCGGCCTGATGGGCGGCCCGGGCCTGATCGACGTACCGCAGGGCGACGACTGGCTCACGGTCAACGTCTGGACCCCCGAGCCCGGCCCGGACGCACGCCGCCCGGTGATGGTCTGGATCTACGGCGGTGCCTACAAGCTCGGCCACGCCGGCAGCCCCGGCTATGACGCCCGCCGCATCGCGGCCGACGGTGACCTCGTCGTCGTGTCCCTCAACTACCGCGTCGGCATGGAGGGCTTCGCCCACATCGAGGGAGCCCCCGCCAACCGCGGACTGCTCGACCAGGTGGCCGCGCTGGAGTGGGTGCGGGACAACATCGAGTCCTTCGGCGGCGATCCCGGCCAGGTCACGGTCTTCGGCGAATCGGCCGGCGCCGGTTCGGTCGCCTCGCTGCTCGCCATGCCGCGCGCGGCCGGGCTGTTCCGCCGGGCGATCGCGCAGAGCGTGCCGGGGACGTTCTTCTCCGACGCCCTGGCCCGTGACATCGGCACGGCCCTCGCCGCGGAGCTGGGCCTGCGCCCCACGGTCGCCGACCTGTCGGCGATCGCCCCGCGTGAGCTGACCTCGGCGGGCGAGACGCTCGGCCCGAAGATGCCCCAGAACATCGACCGCTGGGGCCAGGCGGCACCGACGGTCACACCGTTCTCGCCGGTCGTCGACGGCGAGGTGCTGCCGACCACGCCGTGGCAGGCGCTGGCGGCCGGTTCGGCCAGGGACGTCGACCTGCTCGTCGGCCACAACCGCGACGAATACCGCCTGTTCCTCGCCATGGCGGGCCAGCTCGGCCATGTCCCGGACGAGCGGGCGGCCTCGGCCCTGCGCCTGTTCGCCCCCGGTCCCGACGGCGAACAGGCCTACCGCGCGGCCTTCCCCGACGCCTCCCCGTCGGAGCTGTACGAGCGAGTCCAGACGGACTGGCTGTTCAGCATGCCTTCGCTGCACCTGGCCGAGGCGCAGCGCGCGGGCGGCGGACGCGCGCACCTCTACGAACTGACCTGGCCGGCCCCGGGCAACGGCGGCGCGCTCGGCGCCTGCCACGCCCTGGACATCCCGCTGCTGTTCGGCACGTACGGGGCGGACCTGGGGCTGCTGCTGTTCGCGGGCACGGAGCCGTCCGCCGAGGCGCTCTCACTGTCGTCCGGTTTCCGCGCGTCCTGGACGTCCTTCGCGCGGTCGGGCGACCCGGGCTGGCCGGCGTACGACACCGAGCAGCGGCTGGTGCAGGTGCTGGACGCGGAGCCGGAGGTCACGGCGTACCCGGAGGAGCGGTCGCGGCGGCTGTGGGAGGGGCACGAGTTTCTGCCCCTGCCGCTGCTGTGAGTGCGGGCCGCTAGAGGTTGCCCATGGGCTCGATGTCGACCCGCACGGGCGTCCCCCACACCCGCAGCACCTCGTAGTCGGTGAACTCGTGGACCAGCCGGTACGCCATGGCGGCCCGGGGAGCCTTGCGCTGGGCGTTGATGAAGAGCTCGGCCTCGCGTCGGTCCCGGCGCGGGGTGCCGCACAGCTGCCAGGTCTGACCATTCCACAGCTCCGCCAGCCAGCGCTGCTGGGGCTGGGGACGGTCGCCGCGCACGCCGTAGCGGGACGGCGCGGGCTCGGCGGGCCGGTGCTGGGGGGCGGGCCCGTTGAACTCCGCCCGGCGGGCCGCCCTGCGCCGCGTCTCGCACAGCAGGCACAGATCGGGGGCGGCCTCGTCGACCGGCCCGTTCGGGTGCTCGGGGCAGCGGGTGGTGGGCGCGGCGCCCGTGACACTCTCGTCCAGCAGGTCCAGGGCGCGCTTCAGATCGGCCTTGACCTCGTGCAGCTTGGCGTCGGGGGTGTCGGCGGAGAGGGCCTCCCCGTGCTCCCCGAGCAGACGGAGGGCGCGGCCTAGGGCGGTCAGCTGGGCGTGGTTCATGAGTCCATTGTCGTCAGTCGGCGTAGTCCTTGAGCTTCTCGGTGTCCAAGGTGATGTTCACGGGGGCGGGGAGCCGGACGGTGGTGCCCCAGGGATGCGGGGAGATCTGCTGGTAGCGGCCTTCTTTCGGCTCGCTGAAGACAGTGACGGTGTGGTTGTCGCGGTCGATGAGGAGGTAGACGGGGATCCCGGCTTCGGCATAGCCGACGGGCTTGTCGATGCGGTCGCGCTGGTTGGTGTCGCGGTCGCGGGACGTGATCTCCACCGCCATGAGGGAACCGTCGGGGTCGGACCACTCGCCGTCGCCCCGAAAATGATCCACCGGCACGAGCGTTCCGTCCGAGCGAGCGCGACCCTTGCGGTAGGCCTCTGCCTTGACGCCTGACTCGGGAACCAGATCCAGATCGGGACGGTGCTGCATGCACTGGCGCAACAGCCACATGAAGACGGAACGGTGGTTGCCGTCCGGCATGGCCTTGACCTCTAGTTTTCCGTTGATGTACTCAAGCCGCACGGTCTCCGGCGCGCGGCGCTCCAGCTCTTCGAAGTCCTCGACGCTGAGGGGGTCCTTCGTGCGGACCCGTCCATCGACGTATTCGAGCCGTACGTGGTTCGGGGCCACGTCGGCCAGCTCCTCGAAGTCCTCGATGGGCATCAGCGGGCGGTCAGCGATACCAGGGGTCATGGTGGTGCCTCCTCCCTTCCATCGTGCCCTCAGGGAGTGACGTCGCACCGTAGGGGCCGTCATGTGTGTGCCCTCTCTTGTCGTCGTTGGGACATGGCGGCGCGGATCTGGGCCGCGTGGTCGTGGACTGTGAGGGCGGAGAGGGGTGCAGGGGGTTGCGCGGGAGCGCGTTGGCCCCGGCAGGCACTGCAGCGGCCTCCTGGCAGGGTTTCCGGGCGGCCCGGGGCGCCGCAGTTCGCGCACTCCAGGACTCGTAGGGGTGGTCTTGGGGTGGGTGGGGGCGGGAGTTTGCTGGTCAGGCGGGTGCGGACCAGGGCGGCGGGGTGGTGGACGGGCGTCGGCAGGCCGGCGGTGAGCGCCCGTAGTACGTCGTCCTCCGTGGCGCCGCGCTCGAACCAGACCGTCACCAGGGGAGCGAGCGTCGCGCAGTCGGTCTGGGAGAGGGACAGGGCGGGGGCCGAGCGGCCGAGGGCGGCCAAGAGGATGTGGGCGCGGGAGCGAGTGGGGCGGGCTGCCTGCCGCGGTATGTCGCCGCGACTGAAGGCGGCCCACCAGTCGTCATCCCGGGCGGTGCGGGACCACCACGAACGGGTGATCCATCGGTAGCTGCCGTCGTCGGCTGTGATGCACTCCCGGCCTCGGCGCAGGTGCCCTGCCTTCTGGATGCGGTTGAGGGCCGTGCCGAGGGCGCACTGTCCGTAGGGGAGCTGCTTGGCCAGCGTCTTTACGGAGATGTCCGCGCCGTCGGGGAGCCGGTCGAGGTAGGCGGCGATGGCGGCTTCGCGGGGTGGGAGGTGGGCGAAGTCGTGGTTCGTGCCGGGGAGTTGGCCGGGGGTGGTGCGTTTGCCGTAGCCCGGGTTGGCCATGGGGTGCGCGTGCGGGATGGCGGCACTAAAGTTGGCGTCAGCCATGGGATCGTGTTGTCCGATCTCGATGGTTAAGCCCCCGCAGGTGTTGGCGCACCGGGCGGGGGCTGTTGCTTGTCCAGGAACGTTAGAGGCAGGTGACTGTCCGTGGCAAACCGGATGCGTCGCGTCAACTCGCCGGGTGGGTGGGTGGGTTGAGGCCCTCCACCCAATCCTTGAAAAGAGAGCTCGAAGCTCGGATCCCGAAGCTCAGGCCGTCTCGTCCTTGAGGTTCTCGACGAAAGCGGACCAGGCGGTGGCCCGGAACACGAGCTTCGGGCCGTGGGGGGTCTTGGAGTCGCGGACGGGGATGACATCGGGGAATGCCTGGGTGACTTCCAGGCAGTTGTCGCCGGTGCCGCCGCTGTAGCTGGACTTGTACCACTCAGGCGTGTTCCTCATGGTCGTAATCCTGCGCCATCGCATCGAGGAGGGCCAGAGACTTCTCAGGCGAGAGCGCCGAAGCCGTGAGGAACTCGAAGTAGAGCCGGTAGCGCGCGACGGTGGCGGGGTCGTCCTCCAGTTGCCCGGTGTCGACCCCTTCCAGGTAGGCGAGCGGAGGGGCGTCGTCGAAGTCCATCACCCTGACGCACCCCTGCATCCCCGGGTGGGCCCCCGCGTCGAACGGCAGCACCTGCACGATGACTCGGTTCCGGCGGATCAGGCCGAGGAGGTGGCGTAGGGCCCCCGCCATCACCTCCGGCCCGCCCGTCGCGCGGCGCAGTGCGGCCTCGTCAATCACCGTCCACAACAGAGGCCTTGTTGGGTCGCTGAGGATCCGCGCCCTCTCCATCCGCCCTGTCACCAGCGCCTCGATGGCCTCGTCTGCCGCTGAGGGCTGGTACGCGCGGCTGACGGCTCGTGCGTAGGCGGGTGTCTGGAGCAGTCCGGGAATCAGCATCGATGTGTACTCCCTGATGGCCGCGGCTTGCGTCTCCACCTCTGCTGCTTCCGCGAAGTGCTCGCGGTACTTCGACTTCGCCGCCGCCCCACAGTTCCTCTGAAAGAAGTCCCCCGTCTCCAACTCCTCGTCCAGCAACCGCGCATACTCCCGTTGCAACCTCCGCGTCCCCGCCTCCAACTGCCCGATGAACGACCCGCTCACAAACAACCGCTGGCCCAGTTCCTCCTGGCTCAGGCCGGCCTTCTCGCGGGCATGACGCAGCTCGGCGCCCAGGAGAGCCCTGGGGGAGGAGGACGGATCGAGGTCCCTGGAACCGGGCATGGGCAACTCCCTGTCGGACGGATGGGGTTGTTGGATCGCCGTATCTGGCCAGGTTAGAGACGTGTCGGCCACGCTGTGTGGTGAATCACAAACTCAGCGTGGAGGTAGGAACGGTGCGTTCGACCGAAGAGATCGTGCAAATCCCTGCGGGACGCCCTCGCCGGAGTCGGGGTCGTGCTGCCGTCGCTGCGCGTCGACCCCGTGACAGGCGCGAGCGACGAGCCGTTCGCGTTGGTGGATCTGGGGCGGTGCAACGTACGGACGGCCGAGCACCTCACCGACGTACTGCGCTCACTGCCCGTGCGGGAGACGCTGCGGGCGCGCGTGCGGCAGGTCAACCGGGAGCCCAAGTCCCGGTGACGTAATGGTGGTCAGGAGGTGTACAACCATTCGACCGCCAATGCCGTCGAACAGGCGTATCGCGCATACACACCGGCGTACGCCCCACCGCACGCCCTTCCGGAAGTACACGTCCTTTCCCAGAGAAAGCACTCCCCCGTGACGTTCCGTTGGCTGTGTGGTGTCGTGCGTGTGCGCGGGAAGACCGACCTTCTGCTCGGACACGGCGGCAGCGGTCCAGCGCGCTCTGGAGGGGGGCGCCGCTCCCCGGCGAACTGCCCCCGCCCGCGCCCGAGCTGCTGGCCGCGCTCGCCTCCGCCTTCCCCGAACCGCAGGCCGGCCTGGAGGCGTACCTCGCCGCCCGGCTGCCGCTGTGGCGTGTCCTGCACGGTGCGGTGCTGCCGTTCCGCGAGGAGGAGTACCGCGCGATGGAGCACCGGGTGTACGAGCGGGCGCGTGACCTGCGGGCCGCACTCAACCACGCGTACGCGGGGGCCGCCCGCGTGGGCTCCACGGCGGACCTGGCGTCCGTCACGGCACCGACGCTGGTGCTGCACGGCACCGAGGACCCGATGTTCCCGCCCGCCCATGCCGAAGCCACCGCCGAGGCCATTCCCGGTGCCCGCCTGGTCCTGATCGAGGGCATGGGCCACACCCTGCCCTCGCAACTGGACGACCGCCTGGCCGACGAGATCCTCCGCCACACGGGGCGGGCAGCACCCGCACCCGCCTGACGGCAGGTCCTACGGGCGAGCCTCCAGGGCCGCCCTCAAGTGGCCGTCGGACTCCTCCAGGAGGCGGGCCGCCGTCGGGCCGTCCACGCCGGCCAGGAGGGCCAGGATGGCGTTCTTCACCTCGCCGTCGGTGGCGGCCAGGGCGCGTTCGATCTCGTCGTCGGGAGCGCCGGTGGCGAGGGCCACGATGCGGTGGGAGCGGGCGCGGAGCTTGTCGTTGGAGGCGCGGACGTCGACCATCAGGTTCCCGTACGTCTTGCCCAGCCGGATCATCGTGATCGTCGAGATCATGTTGAGGACGAGCTTCTGCGCCGTGCCCGACTTCAGGCGGGTGGACCCGGTGAGCAGTTCGGGACCCACGACGATCTCGATGCCGTGGTCGGCGGCGGCCGCGAGCGGACTGCCGGGGTTGCAGGCGAGGCCGACGGTGAGGGAGCCGCGGGCCCGGGCGTGCTCCACCGCGCCGATGGCGTACGGCGTGCGGCCGGAGGCGGAGATGCCGACCACCGTGTCGTCGGGCGAAAGGGCGAGGGCGTCCAGGTCCGCCCGGGCCAGTTCGCGGGAGTCCTCCGCGCCCTCGACCGAGGTGACCACGGCGTCCGGGCCGCCCGCGATCAGGCCGACGACCCGGGCGGGGTCGGTGTTGAACGTGGGCGGGCACTCGGAGGCGTCCAGGATGCCCAGCCGGCCCGCCGTGCCCGCTCCCGCGTAGACCAGACGCCCGCCCCGGGCCATGCGCTGCGCGACGGCGTCGATCGCGGCGGCGATCTGCGGCAGCCGCGCCCCCACCGCCCCGGCCACCGTGGCGTCCTCGCCGTTCATCAGGCGGGCGATGTCGAGGGTGGGCAGCCGGTCGATGTCCGCGAGCTCCGGCCGGAAGGCCTCGGTGGTCAGGGACTCCAACTCGGTCCTGAGGTCACGGGGGTGGGAGGTGGAGGTCATGGACGGCTCTTTCCGTGTCTTTCCGGTGCTGGGCGGGGCGGCTGCCTCAGGAACGATGCCGGTGGGCCAGCGCCTCGTACGACGCCGACAGCGCCGGCGCCGCCGCCTCGTACGTCCGCTGCGCCACCCCCACGAACAGGCAGTCCACCACGAGGAGCTGACCGGTCCGGGACGACATGGCCGCCGGGCGCAGCTCGCTCTCCCGCGCGGTGGACGTGGTGAGGACGTGGTCGGCGTACTGCGTGACCGGGCCGTCGGGGCGGCCGGTGATCGCCACCGTCGTCGCCCCGCGCTCGAAGGCCACCCGCAGCGGTTCGATGACGTCCCCCGTCGACCCGGAGTGCGTGATGGCGATCGCGACGTCGCCCGCGCGCAGCTGCACGGCGTTGGTGACGGCCAGGTGCGGGTCGCTGTGGGCGTGCGCCAACAGCCCTATGCGCAGCAGCTTCTGCGTGAGGTCCTGGGCGACCAGGCCGGACGCCCCGACCCCGTACACATCCGTGCGGCGGGCCGTGGTCAGCGCGGCGACGGCCGCGCCCAGCTGGACGGTGTCGAGGCCGGCGGCGGTGTCGGCGAGGGTCTGCTGCTCGTCGTAGGCGAGCTTGGCGACCACGTCGGCGATCGGGTCGTCCACCGCGATGTCCGTCGTGATGGCCGGGGCGCGGCCCGACTGCTGCTGCGCGGCGAGCCCGGCGAGGGCCAGGCGCAGATCCCGGTAACCCGGATAGCCCAGCAGGCGGGCGGTACGTACGACGGTGGCCTCGCTGGTGCCGGTGAGTTCGGCGAGGCCCGTGACCGTGAGGGCCGCGCAGCCGGCCGGGTCGCCCGCGACGGCCTCGGCGACGCGCTGCATGGAACGCGTCATCGACGGTCCGAGCGTGCGGACCTTGGCCGCGAGGGCGGCCGGCGCGGGCGGGGCGCCGCTCGCGCCCGAGGGGCCGCCGCGCTCGCGGGCGAAAATTTCCTTCACGTCTCGGGTCACGATTGAAAGATATTTTCGGCGCGGCGTTCGGGTCAAGAGTGCGCACAATGGGTGCATGGATCCCATCAGCCCCCTGGAGCAGGCGCTGCACGCCGCGCGCGCCCTCGTGCTGGCCGACCTCGTCGCGGGCCGCGTCGCCGACGCCGACGTCGTGTCCCTGGTCGAGGAGTCCGTCAAGCAGCGGCGGTGGTGGGTCGAGCAGTGGCCCGAGGGCGCCCGGTACGTGGCCGGACTGGTCGCGCAGGACGTCCAGGACGCCCTGCTGGAGCGCTACGGCCGCTGGCCGCTGTGCCCGGTGTGCGGCACCGGCGACCCGCACGCCCTGGACGTGGAACCGGAGTTGGGGCCCGACCCGCACTGGGTGTGCAGCGAGGCGGGCGTGAAGGTCGCCGCGGTGGGATCGCTGGGCGAGGCCATCGGCGGTCCGGCGTCCTCGTGAGGCCCGCGTGACGATCTACATCGACCCGCCGACCTGGCCCGGCCACGGCCGCCTGTGGTCCCACCTCATCAGCGACGTCTCCTACGACGAACTGCACACCTTCGCCGAAGCCCTGGGCGTCCCCCGCCGGGCCTTCGAGCGCGACCACTACGACATCCCCGAGCAGCGCTACGCCGACGCCGTGCGCGCCGGGGCGGTGGAGGTCGGAAGCCGCGAGGTGGTGCGGCTGCTGCACGCGGCGGGGCTGCGGCGGCCCAAGGGGCGCTATCCCTCGCGGGGCTCGCGCAGCTCGTAGGTCAGGTGCTCGGGGTCCTCGGCGACCTGGGTGAACCCGGCGCGCGCGAGCACGTTCTGCGACGGTGTGTTGTCCCGCTCGACGTTCGCGACGACGGTCCGCACCTCCGGCTGGCCCAGCGCCCACTGCGACAGCGCGCGCAGCGCCTCGGTGGCGTAGCCGTGGCCGCGGGCGCCCTCGACCAGGTCGTAGCCGACCTCGATCCGCCCCTTTGCGTCCGGGACGCCGTGGAAGCCCATGGCGCCGATCGCGCGGTCGTCCTCGCGCCGGACCAGCACGTACATGCCCCACTCCGGCCGGTGGACGCCGTCCTCGTACTGCTTGTACACCAGACCCGCGCCGACCCGGGTGCCGTCGATCGGGCCGCCCTCGATCCACTCGAAGCCGCCGTCGCCGACCGTGGACAGGTCGGTGGCCGCCACCGGGGTGACGCCCTCGAGGGTGAGCCGGTCGGTGCCGATCACCAGGTTGTTGTTCCAGCGCCACGCGCTGACCGGGGCACGGCCGGCCAGCTCCCCGCGGCCGGTGGCCCACAGCAGGGTCGCCCACGGGGTGGGCCCCGGCTGGACGTGCGGGAAGATCCGGGTGAGCACGAAGTCGCTCAGCTCGGGCGCCGGTTCGTACGCCACGCCCAGTCCCTCGGCGATGTCGTGCGTGTGCAGCAGCACCTCGGCCACGCCCATCGCGGCGAACCCCTCACGGTTCGCGCTGCGGAACGGGTACGGGTGGAAGGCCCGCACGTCACGCGGGGCGGTCCGGATCGCCGCGGCGAGCAGGGCCCCCGTCGTGCGGATCACCTGCACCGCGCCCGCGTTGTCGGTCCCCTCGTCCAGGGCGATCTCGAAGGGCGTATACCCCTCGGGCTCCCGGCCGGCCAACTGCCCCGCGTACGCGATGAGATCGCCCGCGATGTGCACGGCCGTCTCCCGGCAGCTCCACTCCAGCCGCCCGGCCCGCACACCCTCCCAGTCCCGCCCGGCGACCGCCCCCAGCACCCCGGCACACTCGCCGACGGCCTGCTCCACCTGTTCCGCTCCCGTTGTCCACATGGTGGGCAGGCTACGAGGCGTCGTGGGTCGGGGGCGACAGCATTTCCAGCTCGGCGGTCAGGTTGTAGCGGGCCGTGGACTCCCACTCGGTGGTGCCGTGCGGGGTTCTGAACAGGCGGGGCAGGTCCAGGAGCTGGCGGAGGATCGCGGCGCGGCCCGTGCGGAAGGCGTCGTTCGGGACGAAGTGGTACTCCTCGCGGACGGCCGTGGTGTACGCGGCGTACGCCGACGGGGGTGAGGCGAGGACCGCCAGGTCGGCGTCGCACAGGACCTGTCCGTCGGGGTCGTCGTCGGCGGGGTCGTGGGTGACGGTGAGGCGGACCAGGCGGGCCACCTCCGCGGTCTTCGCGTCGGGAACACCGGCTTCCGCGAGGGCCCGTTCGGCGAGGCGGGCAGAGCGCTCCTCGTTCTCGGAGCGGTCGGGCAGGTAGACCGCGTCGTGGAACCAGGCCGCCAGCCGGACCACGTCCGGGTCGTGCGCGTACCGCTGGAGTTCGTCGACGCGGTCGAGGACCGCCCTGAGGTGCTCGACCGTGTGGTAGCGGCGCTGCGGCTCCTGCCAGCGGGCCAGCAGGTTGTCGGCGTACGGCGCCGGGTCCGGACCGCCGGCCGGGCCCCGGGCCGCTTCCAGGGCGCGGGCGAAGCGGATGCGCAGGGAGTCGAGATCGGCCATGGGTTCATTCTCCCGCCGAGCGGGGCCGGGCACCCAGTGCCGCGGCAGGCAACGTTCGCCCCGTCGCGACGCCCGGCACGCCCTCTCGCCGCACCGGCCGAAAGCCCGAGCACGCCCCGTACGAGGGCTTCCGGCCGGCACGCCGGGAGCACGCACCGGACGCCGCTCCTTCACGGGCAAACGTTGCCTGCCGCGGCACTAGCGTGGGGTCCATGACGACTCCTGCTGATGTGCATGACGTACGGGACCCCGAGCAGCCCGGACGGCTGCTCACGATCGAGCGTGACGCGCTGATCCCGCTGTTGCGGCGCCGGGCCGGGGAGGACTTCGCCCGGCCCGTCGCCGCGTGCCCGGGCTGGACGGTGCGGGACCTGCTGGCGCACTGCTCCTCCGCGCTGACGCGGGTGCTGGAAGGCAGGTTCGAGAAGGGCGTGTTCTCGCCCGAGTCCAACGAGCGGGACATCGCGGAGCGGGCCGGCTGGAGCGACGCGCAGGTCGTCGACGAACTGGAGCGGGGGATGGGCGCGGCCGGGGCCGTCATCGCCCGGGCCGACGGAGAACTGGACATCCTCGCCGTGGGCGAGTGGGTGCACGCCGGGGACGTGCGCGAGGCCTTCGGGGAGCCGGGGGCGTACGGCGGGGCCGGGCTGCCGGACGCGCTCGCGCTGCTTGCCCGGATCACCCGCGAGCGCGGGGACGTGCCGCTGCACGCCGACCTCGACGACCTGGACGAGCCGCTGCGGCTCGGCGAGAGCGGCGGGGAACGGCCCCCGGGCCGCTTCATCGGGGACGGGCCGACCCTCGTACGGCTGTACGCGGGGCGGCCGCTGGACGGGGCGCCGGCGTTCGAGCTGGCCGGGGTGGAGGCGAAGGAGCTGAACGTCTTCGGCTGACGCGGGCGAAGGGGCCCGGGGCTTGGGACCCGGCGGGAGTGGGCAGCGTAGTCTTGATTGGACTAGACCTGTCGCAACCGTCAGGCGTCCGTACGCCGACGCCATGCCGACGAAGGGGCCCCATGAGCAAGCGTGCAGTCCTGGAGGTGATCGCCCTCGGCGTCGAGGACGCGGTCGCCGCCCAGGCGGGAGGCGCGGACCGCCTCGAGCTGGTCACCGACATGGCGGCCGACGGGCTCACCCCGTCGGCCGCCACCGTCGCCGGGATCCGGCGTGCGGTCGACATCTCCCTGCGGGTGATGATCCGGCTCGCGGACGGTTTCGCGGCGGGTGACGTCGACCGGCTCGCCACTACGGCGGCGGAGCTGCGGGAGGCCGGTGCGCAGGAGTTCGTGCTGGGCTTCCTCGACGGAGGGGGCGCGGTCGATCTCGCCGCCGTGGAGCGGGTGGTGGCGGTGCTGGACGGATGCCCCTGGACGTTCCACCGGGCGATCGACCGGGCCGCCGACCGGGACGCCCTGCGCAAGCAGCTGGACGGGATGCCGGGGCTCGACACGTACCTGACCGCGGGGGCTTCGGGCGGGGTCGACGAGGGGTTGCCCGTGCTGCTCGCGGAGGCGGGACGGTCGGGGGAGCCGGGGTACGAGCAGCGGTTGCTGGTGGGCGGCGGGCTGCGGCTCGATCATGTGCCGACGTTGGTGAAGGCCGGAGTCGACGGCTTTCACATCGGTGGGGCGGCTCGGCCCGGGGGCTGGGACGAGCCGGTTTCGGTGGAGGCGGTGACCCGTTGGCGGGAGGCGTTGGACGCCCGTTGATGCCGTGTTCAACGCGCCACTTCGACCGGCTGTGGATCACGAAAGGGCGTCCGGCCCCGACAGCAGCGTCTCGGCCGCCGTGGCGAGGGGGCCGGAGTGCTGCTACGCGGTGCCCATGGAACCGGCTGCAAACGGGGCAGTGGCCGGCCGGGGCCGGGCTGGCCACTTCGTGTGTCGGGGTGGTGACGAACGATGACTCGTGTACGGCGAAGACCGTGTCGCAGCGGTCCCGGACGCCGGCGTCATGGGTGGCGAGCACGACGGCGCATCCGGCTCGGCTCAACTCGCGGAGTATGTCGATGACGTCGGTGGTGCTGACGTCGTCGAGGGCGCCGGTGGGCTCGTCCGCAAGGACCAGCGCCGGGCGCTGGACCATCAGCCGGGCCAGGGCCACGCGCTGCTGTTCGCCGCCGCTCAGATGGTGGAGGACGACGGCCACCGCAGCCACCACGGCGAACAGACCGAGCCAGGCGAAGCCGTTGTAGAGGCCGAGCGAGGCCAGTGTCACCGCCGTCACGGTGCCGGCTGCCGCGAGCCAGTAGACCGCCAGCTGTCGCAGGTCACGCAGGAGGATGCCGGTGAACGACATGCCCTGCATCCGAAGGACGCCGTACGTCTTGGCGTTGAGCAGCACGCTCGCGCCGGTCATGGTCACGGCCGCGAGCGCGACCACGCAGAAGGCCTGGAACAGCGGGTCGTCCGAGTACCGGCCGGTCAGCTCCGAGTACGACGCAGGGTGGGTCACGCTCGTGGTGAGACCCAGGCGATTGAGCTCGGCCACCAGCGCGTCCACGGTCGCGGCTGTGCCGAACACGTAGCAGGAGCCTCGAGGATCCAGGGCTCCGACCTCTGACATCGGGTGCACGCGTGTTGCACGGTTCCTGCTGAACTGCGGATAGCCGTCGTCCAGCCATTGCTCGGTCATGGAAGTGCCGACGGGAGTCAGATACAGATGCCGGAGGCCGTCGGGATTCATCATGTCGGGCATCTCGCGGGCTACCCCGACCTTGTACTTGGCCGAGATGTTTTCGACAGCCCTGACGACTTGGACCCCGCTCTTCGAGCCGTCGGAGTCGATCACTTCGACGAGGGCTGTGTTTCCTAGTATTCCGGTCTCATCCAGGCCGCGCACGAAAAGAAAGGACAGCGCTGCGGCGAAGGCGAGAACCGCGGCGTGGACGAATCTCGTGCCTCGATGCAGCATCTCTTACCGATCCAGTCAATCCATGAGGGAACAGTTGTGGGGGCGAGGAGAATCCGCCCCCACAACTGAGTCGTCAGCAGCTGGGGTCGTAGTGGTACGAGATGCTGCCGCCGTTCTTCGTGCCCGAAGCCAGGGACCATGGGCCCGGTGAAGTGCAGCCGCTCTTGAAGGTCTGGCTGCCGATCTTCACGGACGACGCGTGCCAATTGGACGCGTGCTTGAAGTTCGACCACGCCGTATTGGCGCCCTGGTCGTAGCTCCACTTTCCGCCGGCTACGTCGACGGTGGTGGCGATCGCCGGCGTTGCCGCAGCGAAAATGAGGGCCGCGGATGCGACGGCCGCCTTGACCACGTTTCTCTTGTGCATGGTGATCGTTTTCCGGCTGCCAGTTGGCTGAAAAGCCGTGGATCATGAGGTGAGGGCGGCGCGAACGGGGTGAGGGGTGAATTCGGACAGTGGCGGGATTTCTACTTTTGTGATGGTCGCGGGAGCAGGTGCGCTGAGGTATGGGCCAGGGCGTTTGGCTTAGGGTGCTACGGGTTGTGGCCGGTAGTGAATTTGGAATGCGGCCCTCATCGCCAACTCTCCTCAGGAGCCCCTTTCATGTTGACCGGCCAAAAGTTAGAGACGGAATTCCGCTTTTCCCGGCCGGGAACGGAAGATGTGGCGCGGACCGCCTCGTACCGCTTTGCCCTCGTCTGGCTGCTGCCGATGCTGTGGACGTCGGCCTGCGGACTGTGGGGGCTGGCGCGGCAGGACAGCGTATGGCGGGACGAGGCCGCGACCTGGCAGGTGGCTCAGCGCTCGACTGCGGAGATATGGCACATGCTGGGGAACGTCGACATGGTCCATGGGCTCTACTACCTGCTGATGCATGTGCTGTTCGAGTGCTTCGGCCCCGGCATCACGACGCTGCGGCTGCCGTCGGTGCTGGCCACGGCGGTCGCTGCCGCCTGCGTGGCCGTCATCGGCCGCCGACTGGCCGGCACGTGTGCAGGCCTGGCCGGCGGGATGACACTCGGACTGCTGCCGGCCGTGCAGTTCTATCTCCAGGAGGGCCGGTCGTACGCCTTGGTGGCGGCCGGGACCGCAGTTTCCACACTGCTCCTGGTGACCGCTCTGCAACGCCAGGTCCAAAGGCGCCATTGGGCCGCTTACAGCGGCGTTGTCCTCTTCACGGGTCTGCTGAACTGGCTCTCGCTCATGATCCTTGCGGCGCACTTCGTCACCATGCTCTGGACTTCTGCCGGGCGCACGGTGCTGGCTCGCTGGGCGGTGGCGGCCGGGTGCGCCACGGCCGGTGTGCTGTCGTTGATCGTGTTCAGCCGAAGCCAGTCCGGGCAGTTGTCATGGATACCGCCGCTGTCCGGGCACATGCTGATCGGCCCCGGGGTTCTGCTGGCGATCGGGGGCATCGGCGCACTTCTGGACCGGCCGCGGGCCGGCCGGTTGTCATCGGCGGCCGTGGGATCGCCGCTGCTGGCGGTGCCGCAACTCGGCCTCATCGCAATGTCGTTGGTCCAGCCGTTGTTCCTGGACCGCTACATCCTCTACAGCATGATGGGGCTGGCTCTCCTGATCGGTACCTTCGTCGACTCGGCGGCACGGGCGGCCAGGCCCCGCTTCCCGGGAGCGGCGAGGTGCATCCTCGTCTAGGCCAACTGCGACGGCAGCGGGGCCGTATGCGTCACCGTCAGACCCGAGACCGCCCTAGTCAGTGCCACGTACAGACGGCGCAGGCCCGTGCGTTCGTCTGGTTCGCCGTCCACCACCGCCCGGGGCTCGTCCAGGACCACGTAGTCGTACTCCAGCCCCTTCGCCAGCGACGCCGGGACCAGGGTCAGGCGGGTGTCCTGGGTGGTTTCCTCGCCGGGGCCGAGATACGGGATGCCGGCTTCCGTCAGCGCCCCAGCCAGCTCGGGCACACGCGCGTCCGCCGCGATCAGGCCCGTCGAGCCCTCGTGGCGCAGCAACTCGCGGCAGGCCTCGACCACGTCCGTCGTGCCGGAGACGCGCCGGACCTCGAAGTGGCCCGGGTTCTCGCGGATCGAGGCCACCGGGGTCAGCCCGGGGGCGATGTGCGGGAGCAGCCGGGAGGCGTAGGTGATGACGTCCGTCGGGACGCGGAAGCCGGCCGTCAGCTCCTCCACCAGGGCGTCCGGCTTGCCGAGGTGGGCCAGCGCCTCCTGCCAGCTCCGCGTCGCCCACGGCGTCGTGCCCTGCGCCAGGTCGCCGAGGACCGTCGCGCTGCCGGTGGTGCAGCGGCGGCCGACCGCCCGGTACTGCATGGGGGAGAGATCCTGCGCCTCGTCGACGACGACGTGCCCCAGCGAGTGCGTGCGCTGGATCAGGTCGGTGGCCTCGTCGATCAGGACGGCGTCCGCGGTGGACCACTTCGCCGACCTCACACTGCGCGCCGGCTTCGCCCAGAGGATCGCCTTCTGCTCGTCCTCGTCGAGGATCCCCTCGGCGTGGACCGCGAGGAACTCCGCGTCCGACAGCAGCCGCAGCACCAGCTTCGCCGGGTCGACGGCCGGCCAGACCGCCTTCACCGCCGCCTTCACCGCGCTGTTGCGGGCCACCGCGTCCTGCACCCGGTCGTCCGGCGCCTCGCCCGACCGTTCCATCTGCACCAGCACGGCGTGCGCGATGCGCTGCGGCAGGGCCTCGCGCGCGGCGCCGTAGCGGATGTCACGGTCGAGCAACTCGCGGACGATGTCCTCCAGTTCGTACGCCGGGACCCGCCAGCGGCGCGAGCCGCGCACGACCACGACCGGCTCGGTGGGCATCGTGACGTACGAGTAGAGGGCCCGGCGCAGCACCCGCGCCAGCCGGGCGTCGCCCTTGACGACGGCCGCCGTCGCCTCGTCCGTGCCCTTGATCTCCACGTGCGCCACCAGGTCGGCGACGGTGGCCTGCTGCACGGTCAACTCGCCCAGCGCGGGCAGGACCTGCTCGATGTAGTGCAGGAAGGACCGGTTCGGCCCGATGACCAGGGTGCCGGTGCGGGCGAGGCGCTCGCGGTGGGCGTACAGGAGGTAGGCGACCCGGTGCAGGCCGACGGCGGTCTTCCCGGTGCCCGGGCCCCCTTGCACGCACACCGTGCCGGAGAGACCGGAGCGGACGATCTCGTCCTGCTCGGGCTGGATCGTCGCGACGATGTCCCGCATCGGGCCGACGCGCGGCCGCTCGATCTCCTGCTGGAGCAGCTTGCTGGTCCGGGCCGCCTCCGCCGGGTCCGACAGGTGCTCGTCCTCGTACGCCGTGATGTCGCCGCGGGTGTAGCCGAAGCGGCGGCGCAGCGCGATGTCCATCGGGTCCTTCTTGGAGGCCCGGTAGAACGGCTGTGAGACCGGCGCGCGCCAGTCGATGACCATGGGGTCGCCGTCGTGGTCGTGCACATGCCGTCGCCCGATGTAGAAGCGCTCCCCCTCCGCTCCCTCGGCCCTCTCGCTCCCCGGGGCGTGCAGGTAGTCGAGCCGGCCGAAGAACAGCGGGGTGTCGCTGAGGTCGGCCAGGGACTTGATGCGCTCCTCGATCTGGCGGGCCAGCACCTCCGCGTTGACCCAGTTCGCGGTGACGTCGCTGATGTCGAGGGACTCGACGTCCTCGCGCATGGCACGCAGGGCGGTTCGGGACGCGGCAAGGTGGGAGCGCTCACGCGCGAGCGGGTCGTCGACGGGCGTGGACAAGGGGGTGCCTCCGGAGGGGCCTGAAGAGTGGGCGGTGAGAGGCCGGCCGGTTTCCGTCCGGTCGGCGGCGCTCCGTGAGGGAGGCGGGCAAGAGCGGAGATCTTAGAGGAACGGGGCGGTGACCGCGAACGGTTTTTCGTCCCCTAGGGGACGGGCCCTGCCCCCTCGGGGGAGCGGGTCGGCCCAGGGGCGTACGCGGCGGCCGGGAGGTTCGGTCCCGAGACCGACGCGGGCTTTATGGGTCGAATCGCACCATGGAGACATGAGCGCAGCAACCATCCACCCCGCCCCGGCACCGGGCCGCCCGCCCGGCGCCACCGCCGTGGCAGGCAGCCACCGTCACCGCCTCGGCGACGCCCTGCGCGCCGTCAAGGTCTTCGCGGGCGCCGCCTTCGACGTCATCGTCCTCGGCCAGTACGGAGAGGAAGTCGGCGTCGTCCGCCGCCCCAAGTGACCCGGCCCGCCCGTCCGCAAGTGACCCGGCCCGCCCGTCCCGCGCAGTGAGCCGACCTGCCGTCCCCGGGAGTGAGCCGACCTGCCGGTCCCCGGGAGTGAGCCGACCTGCCGGTCCCCGGGAGTGAGCCGACCTGCCGTCCCCGGGAGTGAGCCGACCCGCCCGTCCTGGGGCGATGAGCCGGCCCGTCCCCCTGCTCAGCTCTCCGCGAGCAGCTCGTCCGCGTCCACGATCCGGTACGCGTACCCCTGCTCCGCCAGGAAGCGCTGGCGGTGGGCGGCGAAGTCCTGGTCGATGGTGTCCCGGGCGACCACCGAGTAGAAGTGCGCCTGGTGGCCGTCCGCCTTGGGACGCAGCACCCGGCCGAGGCGCTGGGCCTCCTCCTGCCGGGAGCCGAAGGTGCCCGAGACCTGGATGGCGACCGTCGCCTCCGGCAGGTCGATCGAGAAGTTCGCGACCTTGGACACCACGAGCACGCTGATCTCGCCCTCCCGGAAGGCGTCGAAGAGCTTCTCCCGCTGCGCGTTCGACGTCTCGCCCTTGATCACGGGCGCCCCGAGATGCTCACCCAGCTCGTCCAGCTGGTCGATGTACTGCCCGATGACGAGGATCTGCTGCCCGGCGAACTTCCGGACGAGCGCCTCGGTGACCTTCCGCTTGGTCGCGGTCGTCGCGCAGAAGCGGTACTTCTCCTCCGTCTCGGCCGTGGCGTACGCGAGCCGCTCGGAGTCGGTGAGGTTGACCCGGACCTCCACGCAGTCGGCCGGGGCGATGTAGCCCTGCGCCTCGATCTCCTTCCACGGCGCGTCGAACCGCTTGGGACCGATCAGGGAGAACACGTCCGACTCCCGGCCGTCCTCGCGGACCAGCGTGGCGGTCAGGCCGAGCCGCCGCCGCGCCTGGAGGTCGGCGGTGAACTTGAAGACCGGCGCGGGCAGCAGGTGCACCTCGTCGTAGACGATCAGGCCCCAGTCCCGCGAGTCGAACAGCTCCAGGTGCGGGTAGACGCCCTTCCGCCGCGTGGTCAGCACCTGGTACGTGGCGATCGTGACGGGCCGGATCTCCTTCCTCGTCCCGCTGTACTCGCCGATCTCCTCCTCGGTCAGCGAGGTCCGCTTCACCAGCTCGTGCTTCCACTGCCGGGCGGAGACGGTGTTCGTGACGAGGATCAGGGTGGTCGACTTCGCCTGGGCCATCGACCCGGCGCCGACCAGGGTCTTCCCGGCGCCACAGGGCAGGACGACGACGCCCGACCCGCCGTGCCAGAAGTTCTCGACGGCCTGCTTCTGGTACGGCCGCAGCGCCCAGCCGTCCTCGGCCAGCTCGATCGCGTGCGCCTCGCCGTCGACGTACCCGGCGAGGTCCTCGGCCGGCCAGCCCAGCTTCAGCAGCGTCTGCTTGATCTGCCCGCGCTCGGAGGGGTGCACGACGACCGTGTCCGGGTCGATACGGGCGCCGACCAGCGGCGTGATCCGCTTCGACCGCAGGATCTCCTCCAGCACCGGACGGTCGGTCGTGGTCAGCACCAGCCCGTGCGCCGGGTGCTTGGACAGGGTGAGGCGGCCGTAGCGGTCCATCGTCTCGGCGATGTCGACGAGCAGCGCGTGCGGCACCGGGTAGCGGCTGTAATTCACGAGCGCGTCCACGACCTGCTCGGCGTCGTGCCCCGCCGCGCGGGCGTTCCACAGGCCGAGCGGGGTCACGCGGTAGGTGTGGATGTGCTCCGGCGCCCGCTCCAGTTCCGCGAAGGGGGCGATGGCCCGGCGGCAGTCGTCGGCCTGCTCGTGGTCGACTTCCAGGAGCAGCGTCTTGTCGGACTGGACGATCAGCGGACCATTCACGCGAGGCACCCTTTCTGTGGCCGGAGGGCTCGGACGGCTCGACAGCGCGACGCCTCGGCCAAACGTCCAGTGTGCCTGATCGACCGCGTCAGGTGGTGTGATCTGCGCGTCCGGTCGTACTGAATGCCTATTCATCCCAACGTGTGGTGTGAATTCAGTTTTTCCATCGCGGCCCCGAAGAATGGCGCACGTGCGCAACCCGATGACCACCACGCTCGGATACGCCCTGTTCGCCACCCGCTGGCTCCAGGCCCCGCTGTACTTCGGGCTGGTGGCCGCACAGGGCGTCTACGTCTACAAGTTCTTCAAGGAGCTGTGGACCTTAATCCTCATGTGCGTGAGCGGGCACGCCACCGAGACGTACGTGATGCTCGCGGTGCTCAAACTCGTCGACGTCGTCATGATCGCCAATCTGCTGATCATGGTGATCGTCGGCGGCTACGAGACGTTCGTCTCGCGCATCGGCCTCCAGGGCCACCGTGACCAGCCCGAATGGCTCTCGCACGTGAACTCCAACGTGCTGAAGGTCAAGCTCGCCACGGCGATCGTGGGCATCTCCTCCGTGCACCTGCTCCAGATGTTCGTGGACGTCCACCACACCTCGCGGCACGCCCTGCTGTGGGGGACGGTGATCCACATGGCGTTCATCGTCTCGGCGGCGATCCTCGCCTACATGTCGGGGCCGATGGTCGCGCAGTCGGACCGCGGGCACGCCGACCGCGGCCACGCCGACCGCGGAGCCACCGACCGCGGCCACGCCGACCGCCCACCGGCCGGGCGGGCGCAGGCCGGGCAGGCGCAGGCCGGGCACGCGTCGGCAGCCCCCCGGGACGAGAGCGACCACGAAGACCCGCAGCGGTCCCGGCCGGAGCCCGAGCCCCTGGTGGCCACACCGGCCGTCCCCCGGCAGCCCGCCCCGGACACCGAAGCCGAGGCCCGGATCAGTGCCGCCGGCTTCCCCGCCCGCAAGCTGCTGGAGGACTTCGACCAGCAGCACCCCCGGGACTTCGACCGGGAGGCCGTGGCCCGGCTCGGCAAGGCGGAGTTCGTCGCCGCCCGGCGCAACGTGGTGCTCGTCGGGCCGCCCGGCACCGGCAAGACCCATCTGGCCATCGCCCTGGGCGTCCGGGCCTGCCAGGCCGGGCACCGGGTGCTCTTCGCGACGGCCGCCGAGTGGGCCGCCCGGCTCTCGGACGCCCGGGACGCCGGCCGGCTCGACGCGGAACTGACCGCTCTTGACGATCACCCCCTCCTGATCGTCGACGAGATCGGCTACACGCCCTTCGACGCGGCGACCGCGGGCCTGTTCTTCCGGCTCGTCGCCCACCGCTACGAGCGGGCCTCGCTGATCGTGACCAGCGACCGCCCGCTCGGCCGCTGGGGCGAGGTCCTCGGACCGTGCGCCCCGGGGACGACGGACCGCCTGGCCCACCACGCCGACCTCGTGCGCCTCGACGGGGACAGCTACCGCACGCGCCGCGCTACTTCAGCGTGGGCAGACTGACGTTGTTGACCAGCGGGCCCTCGATGCCGGCCCCCTCGGTGACCAGCGGCTCCACGGTGGCGACCGGCAGCGGCAGCGGCGGCGCCGGGGCCGCGGCGGCGGAGGGCGCGATCACCCCCACGAGCACGACGGCACAGAGGGCGACGGCGGGCAGGTTTCCAGGCATGGGGACGGCAGGGCCTTTCAGAGAGCGACGGGACGGCGGAACCGCGCCGCCGCGCACCGGCCCGGGCATTCCCGGACCGGCCCGCGGGGTGCGCGCGAGCGGATCAGATCTGCGGTGTCTCGAGGACGAGCCCGGCGACGTCGATGCCCACCGCGGAGGCCGGGGTGGCGAGCCCCCCGAACGTCATCAGGGCGGCGGTGACGAGGACGGCGGCGACCCGGCGGACAGCGCTCATGGGGGACTTCCTTTCGGCGAGACTCACAGGACACCCGGTGGCTGCCCCCGCGCACACGGCGTGATGCGGCGCGCCCGGGAAGGTCGCCCGAGGGTGGGAAATCCCCGGCGTGGCGTGCATGAACGCCCGCCCGCACCCGAACGGGTGACGCGGCCCGCGCGGTGTCGTCAGCCCGCGTCGTCGGCGAGTTCCGCCACCCCGGTGATCCGGTGCAGCGGATACGTACGGACCTCGTCCGCGGTGTGGTCGTACGCCGTGACGAAGCCGCCCTCGACGCGGATCGGGGCGATGACCCGCTGAGTCGCGGCGCCCTCGGCGTTGACGTAGCCGATCCACAGGGCCTCGCCGGTCAGGACGGCGGCCTGCACGGTGGCCAGGGTCTCGGCGGCACCGGTGCGGGGCAGTTCCCCGTTCTCCGCCGGGGCGGCGCCGGACTTGCGCGGGGTGGTGGAGGCGAGGTCACCGGCCCGGATGGCGCGCAGCGCGGCCGCCAGGAGGGTGTCGTCGGGGACGGGCGGGCCGTCCGGGACCGGCTCGGGCGCGGCGCGGGGCGGGGTGCGGTGGGCCAGGCCGCGGGTGATCAGCACGTCGCCCTCCGCGGACTCGGCGGCCGGCGCGAACCCCATCGCCCGCAGGCCTTCCAGCAGCCCCGCCGGGTCGCTCCGGGCGGCCAGCACGGTCGGCGCGAGCCGGCGCAGCCCGAGCCCGGCGGCCCGCTTGTCGGCGAGGATCTCGCTGAGCACCGCGTCGTCGTCGCAGCGCACGTACGCCGAGGCCGCCCCCACCCGCAGATGGCCGTGCCGGCGGGCCACGTCGTCGATCAGGTACGCGAGCGGCTGCGGCACCGGCGTGCGGGAGTGCGCGGCGAGAAAGGCGTGCAGGTCGGAGGCGGCCTGACCGGCGTCGAGGGCCCGCCGGACCGAGCCCGGCGTGAACCGGTAGACGGTCGCACCGCCCTTGGACTCGACGTCCGCCAGCACGCCCAGCATGTCGGCGAGCGGCCGCTGAAGGGGCCCGGGCGCCACCGCCGTCAGATCGGCCTGGAGCAGCACGTGGTCCAGCGGCTCGGGCAGCAGCGGCGCGAGCAGCCGGGCCGCGGCGGCGGAGGCCACGGCCTGTTCGGCGGGGGAGAGGGGAGCGGGCGGGGCGGGGCGGTGGTGGTGGACGGGCAGCTTGTCGCCCGGCCCGGAGGGCTCCGCTTCCGGGCCCCTGACGGCAGCGGCGGCCGCGGGCGCCCCCAGCAGGGCCCGGCCCTGGGCCGACAGTGCGCCCCGGCCCGTGACACCCAGCAGCTCCGCCTCGGACAGCGTCCACTCGGCGAGCCGGCCGCGCAGGTCGTCCTCACGCCGGTCGCCGCGCAGGGGCCGCTCCCAGCGCAGCCGGGCCAGCACCGACTCGGTGGCCGGTGCGGCACCTTCCGGCAGCCCGGCGAGCAGGGCCAGCACCCGGTGCCGTACCTCGGGGGCCGCCGAGCGGTCCAGGCCCGGCCCGAGCGCCGACAGCGTACGGTCCTTGGCGTCCCGCCCGCCCACCAGACCGGCCGTCCGGGTCGCCGTGAGCCACGCCGTGACCAGCACCGACCAGCGCTCGGCGGCGGGCTGCTCCAGCCACTCGTCGTACGCGGGGGTCGCCGCGTACCGCTCGTCGGCCTCGCCGTCCGAGGCGAGCAGGCCCGCGGCGTACGCCAGTTCCACCCAGAACGCGGCGGTCGGCTCCGGCACGTCGAGGGCGACCGCCGTGCGCTTCAGGTCCCGCACGCTCAGCCCGCCGGCCCGCAGCACCGCCGGCCCGCCCTCGTCCCAGTCCTTCAGCAGCTCCTCGACGGTCGCGAGCGCGGTGTACGCCTGCCCGGCGGCGGTGCTGTCCACAACCTGTGGACGATGTACGGCCGCCGCCTCGACCACCGGCGGCACCGGCTCGGGCGCCCGGTGCGCGAGGCCGCGCCGCAGGTGGAGGGCGACCTCACGTGGCAGGACGACCGTGCCGGGCGCCGTCGGCAGCAGCAGCCCGCGGTCCAGCAGCCAGCGCAGCCGGGGCGCCGGATCGGCGGTGACCTGCCCGTACGGCGGCCCCCACACCAGGCGTTCCAGCACGTCGAGGGAGTCGTCCGGGGCCTTCGCGAGCAGCGCGGCCATCCGGGCCCGGTCCGTGAACAGCCCGGTCAGGGCGTTCACCGCGGAGACCGAGTCGTGCGTCGAGGGCAGTCCGGCGGTCGTGACGATCTCCTGGATGCGGCCCGGGGACATCCCGGCGGTGGCCTCCCGGACCGTCGGGCCGAGTCCCGTCGGCGACGGGTGCTGCGGCGAGGGGGCCAGCAGCTCGCGGGCCGTGCGGACCAGCCGCAGCCGGTCGTCGTCGCCCCACGCCAGCGCCTGCTCGCGCAGCAGGTCCAGGGCGTGCGGCAGGGCCGCCACGACGGCCGGGTCGGCGTCGTCCCCGGCCATGAGGCCGAGCAGTTCGTCGTACGTCGCCGGGTCCGCGGCCACGGCCAGCGCCTCCGCCGTCTGCAGCGCGAACCGGTCCAGCCGCTCCAGGGCCCGCACCACCGAGGCGCGGGTGCCGGCGCGGGTCGCGAGCTGGGTCAGGTCGGTGGGGACGGGCGTGATGAGATCCGGGCGGCCGCGCAGAAGCGCGCCCAGCGCGGCATCGCCCCGCGCGCGGAGCGCTTCCGCGAGGGAGCGGGGGGCCGGGGGCCTGTCCTCGGTGCTCATCCGGTCCACGGTAGCGGGTCGCCTCCCCGGGCCGGGCCGACTGTGCGCCGCCTCGCCCTCGTACGCGGGACGGGCTTTTGGCCGCCCCGCGGGCACTCGCGGTACCGTCGTGCGACGGCGTCACGCAACGCACCCGCCCCGGAGGGGACTTCGTGGGGATTGAGAGCGACCAGGTCGTTTACGAGTATCTGAGCCGCGTCGGCGACGTGGCCCAGCAGCGGCAGTTGCCGTCGGCCACCCGGATGCGTCTGGTAGCGGATCTGCGCAACGAGATCGACAAGCGTCGCGCCAAAGCCGCCGTCGACTCGCCCGCCGCGGTCCGCCGCATCCTGTCCCGTCTGGGCAGTCCCGACGACGTCGTGACCGCGGCCGCGGACGGCTCGGGCGATGAGCCGCACGGCGCCGCCCCGGCCTCCGTCCCGGTGCAGCGCGACACCGAGCCGGTGGAGCGCGCCGAGCGGGCCAAGGGCGTCGTGCGGCGCGTCGTACCCCGTCCCCGCTCGGCGCGGCCCGCCGATGAGCCGCACCCCGCGCCCTCCGACGGACCGGCCCCGCCGCACCTGGCCGCCGGGCACGAACTCGGCGACAGCGCGGTCCAGCCCGACTGGTGGCGGGTGGACAGCGGCCCCTTCGGCGTGGGCGACGAGGTGCCGGGCTTCGTGGGCGGCGTGGAGCTGCCGGACCTGCTGAAGCCGCCGGCGCCGCGGAAGCCGGAGCAGGAGAAACCGGCCGCCGGGGAAGCGGCCCCGGCCGTGGAGGCGACCGAGGCGGCGGACGTGACCGGGACGGGGGGCCGCCGCCGTCTCGTCCGCCTCCCCGCCGGGAACTGGAGCAACCCGCTCCTGCTGATCGCCGCCGGGTGCCTCGTCGCCGGTGCCGTGCTCGGCAACTGGTTCGTCCTGCTGCTCGGCTGGCTCATCGCCTACGCCTCACGCCGCCTGACCCAGGCCGAGACCAAGTGGGCGGTCGTGATCCTGCCCGGCCTCTCCGTGGCGGGGGGCCTGCTCTGGCTGTGGGGCCGCATGAACGGCCGCTGGGGCACCCCGATCGCCGAGGGCCAGATGAACGCGGCGGTGTCGGAGACCTGGCCGTGGGTGGTCCGGGGCGCGGCGGTGGCGTCGGCACTGTTCCTGGTGTGGCGCTCCCAACGCTCACGCTAGCCGCCCCCAGTGCTCGCGCCGGCCGTTCTGGTCGCTCGCACCTGCCGGTTGCAGTGCTCGCGCCGGTCGTTCTGGTCGCTCGCGCTAGCCGCCCCCAGCCCTCGCGCCGGCCGATCGCATCCCTCGCCCTGGCCGGTCGCATCCCTCGCGCCGGTCGTTCTGACCGCCCGCGCTTGCCGCCCCCAGCCCTCGCGCCGGCCGCCCCCAGCCCTCGCGCCAGCCGATCGCATCCCTCGCCCTGGCCCGGTCGCAGCGCTCGCGCCGGTCGTTCTGACCGCCCGCGCTTGCCGCCCCCAGCCCTCGCGCCGGCCGCCCCCAGCCCTCGCACCGGCCGATCGCATCCCTCGCCCTGGCCGATCGCATCCCTCGCGCCGGTCGTTCTGACCGCCCGCGCTTGCCGCCCCCAGCCCTCGCGCCGGCCGATCGCATCCCTCGCCCTGGCCGGTCGCAGCCCTGGCGCTGCCTGGTCACGGGCCGACGTCCGTCGTTCACAGCGCCTGGGCACAATGGCCCATATGGCACTCACCGTCGGCTTCGACCTCGACATGACCCTCATCGACTCCCGGCCCGGCATCCGCGCCTGCTACCAGGCGCTGTCCGAGCGGACGGGCACGTACATCGACGCCGACCTGACGGTCACCCGGCTCGGGCCGCCGCTGGCCGAGGAGCTGATCAACTGGTTCCCGGCCGAGCAGATCCCGGTCATGGCGGACCTGTACCGGGAGATGTACCCGACGATCGCCATCACCGCGACCCCGGCGCTGACCGGCGCCCGGGAGGCCATCGCGGCCGTACGGGAGGCCGGCGGACGCGCGATGGTCGTCACCGCCAAGTACGAGCCCAACGCCAAACTGCACCTCGCGCACCTCGGCATCGAGCCAGACGCCGTCATCGGCGACCTGTGGGCCGAGCAGAAGGCGGAGGCCCTGCGTGAACACGGCGCGGGCGTCTACGTCGGAGACCACGTCGGGGACGTCCGCGGCGCCCGGGCCGCCGGGGCGCTCTCGGTCGCGGTGGCCACCGGCCCCTGCCCGCCGGAGGAACTGCGCGCGGCGGGCGCGGACGTCGTCCTCACCGATCTGACCGAATTCCCACGGTGGCTTTCGGACTACCGTCCCGCGCGCGCCTGACGCCGTCCCGCCGCCACGGAACACAGCACTCCGGCACTGGCCATCAGGAATCCGACGGCCATGAGCATGCTCAATCCGAACATGTACGTCGGAAAGGGAGTCGTCCCGAGCAGCAGAGGGGCGACCGTGACCAGTGTGGCCAGGGCACCGATGAAGAAGACGACGGCTCCGGCCCGGACCAGACGGTCACCGGGAGCGGCGGAATTCGTTTGGGTTTTGTCACGCACCCGACCAGGGTAGTTCCCAGCGCGAAGGAACAACCGGGTGACGTCTTGTCACCGGCTGCAAGAGCATTAGCCTTGGTACCGGCGGGTCCGTACGACCCGCCCGAGTGCTATCAAGAGCCGTTTCCCGAAGCAGTTTTCCGACGAGTACGAGGACGAGGACAGACGTGCCCACCGGCAAGGTCAAGTGGTTCAACAGTGAGAAGGGCTTCGGCTTTCTCTCCCGCGACGACGGCGGTGACGTCTTCGTCCATTCCTCGGTCCTCCCCGCCGGAGTCGAGACACTCAAGCCGGGTCAGCGAGTGGAGTTCGGCGTCGTCGCCGGACAGCGCGGTGACCAGGCGCTGTCCCTGGCGATCCTGGACCCCACCCCGTCCGTCGCCGCCGCGACCCGCAAGAAGCCGGACGAGCTGGCCTCCATCGTCCAGGACCTGACGACGCTGCTGGAGAACATCACGCCCATGCTGGAGCGGGGCCGCTACCCGGAGAAGACGGCCGGCAAGAAGATCGCCGGCCTGCTGCGCGCGGTCGCCGACCAGCTGGACGTGTAACGCAGGTCAGGGAAAACGCAGCGCGTCAGGGCCGAGGGGCGGTACGAGTCCCTCGGCCGCCGCGCGCGTCAGCAGCCCGCGCACGGCCGCGTAGCCGTCCTCGCCGAGTCCCGCGGTGAACTCGTTGACGTACAGGCCGATGTGCTGGTCGGCGACGGCCGGGTCCATCTCCTGGGCGTGCTCCATGACGTACGGCCGGGACGCCTCGGGGTCGTCCCAGGCGGCGCGTACGGACGTGCGGATCGCGTCGGCCAGCAGCCGCAGCTTCTGCTCGCCCAGCGACCGCTTGGCGATGATCGCGCCCAGCGGGATCGGCAGCCCGGTGGTGTGCTCCCAGTGCTCGCCCATGTCGGCGAGCTTGTGCAGCCCGTACGCGCCGTAGGTGAAGCGCGCCTCGTGGATCACGAGCCCCGCGTCGACCTTCCCGTCCCGTACGGCCGGCATGATCTCGTGGAACGGCATGACGACGATCTCGCCGACCCCGCCGTCCAGGGTGTCCGCGGCCCACAGCCGGAACAGCAGGTAGGCGGTGGACTTCTCACTGGGCACGGCGACGGTACGGCCGGCCAGGTCGACATCGGCCTCCCGCGTCAGCACCAGCGGCCCGCAGCCCCGCCCCAGGGCGCCCCCGCACGGCAGCAGCGCGTAGTCGTCGAGGACGTAGGGCAGTACGGCGTACGACACCTTCAGCACGTCGAACTCGCCGCGCTCGGCCATGCCGTTGGTGATGTCGATGTCGGCGAACGTCACGTCGAGGGCGGGCGCGCCCGGGACCCGGTCGTGGGCCAGCGCGTCGAAGACGAACGTGTCGTTCGGGCAGGGCGAGTAGGCGATCTGCAGCTGCTCAGCGGTCATGCCGGTTCCAACCCTCCAGTACGGGCGTGAGCTTCCCGAACCCCTCGGTCAAGGCTGCCAGGGCGTCGGCGATGCGCCACGCGGCGCGGTCACGCGGCCCCACGGGATTGGAGATCGCCCGGATCTCCAGCACGGGCACGCCGTGCGCTGCGGCGGCCTCGGCGACGCCGAAGCCCTCCATGGCCTCGGCGAGGGCGGTGGGGTGCCGCTCTCGCAGCGCGGCGGCCCGGGCGGCCGTCCCGGTCACGGTCGACACGGTGAGCACGGCCCCGGTGCGGGCTCCGGTGGCCTCGGCGACCCGCCGCACGAGATCCGCCGGCGGCTCGTGCCGCACGGTCCCGAACCCGAGCTCGGTGACCGGAACGAACCCGTCCGCGGTCTCGGCTCCCAGATCAGCGGCGACGATCCCGTCGGCGACGACCAGCGACCCCACGGGCGCCCCGGGCTGGAACCCGCCGCCGATCCCGGCGGACACGACGAGACCGTAGGGCTCACCCTCCAGAGCGGCGGCGGTGAGAGCCGACGCGACGGAGGCAGCGGCAAGCGCGGGCCCCACGCCTGCGGCGATCACATCGATCCTGCCGTGGGCAGTCGTTCCGCCGGGGTGACGGGGGTCCCCGCTGCTCGAGCGAAGCCGAGAGCCCGGGAGAGGGTGGGCACGGCCGGCAGCGCCGAGCACCGCTTCATCGGGCCCCGGGGGCAGACCCCCGGCCACCGCGTCCCTCTCCACAGGAACAGCGGCGGCCACGAGAACCCGGCCAAGCCCAGCGGCAGCGATCAGGCGTCCTTCTTCAGCTTGAAGTTCCAGAGCCCGGACGGGTCCTTGTCGCCCTCCTTGATGGACACCAGCGTCGAGTTGCCCTGCGCGCCGTACTGGGCGTTGAAGAACACGCTGCCCGGAATCGTGCGGTAGGTCTTCGTGCTGGAGTCGGTCAGCGGCTGACCGTTCATCAGGATCGTCCAGCCCTCGTCGGCGATCTCGGGGTCCACCCCGAAGCGCACCGTCTCGTCGGGGTCGACGGAGATGCTCTTGATGCCCTTGTCCTTCAGGCACCCGGCGAGATCGGACGGCTTCAGGGCGTCGCCCTCGCCGCCGCAGGTGGCCTCGGAGTTCACCGAGTCGCTGCCCACGGTGACCGTGGCCATCGGCGTCGGCTTGTCACAGGCCGACAGGACGAGCAGTCCGGCGGATACGACGCCGGCGACGGCGACGGCGCGGCGGCGTCGCACAACGGATTGCAACGTGTTCATGGGCGAAGGCTATCGGGCCCGGGCGGCGGACCGCCCACGCGGGGTACGGCTCCCCGGGAGATCCATCGGAAGGGCGCCGAACGGGCCCTACGCCACACGCGCCCGGCCCGGGCCGCCACGCCGGGCCGAGTCGATCAGCCCCCGTACGGTCGTCAGCCACCCGATGCCGACGATCGCGGCGCCCACCGCCAGCCCGGCCGTGCCGTTGAGCGGCATCACGATACCGATCGCGCCGCCCAGCACCCAGGACATCTGCAACAGGGTCTCGGAGCGGGCGAAGGCCGACGTACGGACGAGTTCCGGCACGTCCCGCTGGATCAGCGCGTCCAGCGACAGCTTCGCCAGGGCCTGCGCGAACCCGGCGATCGCCGCCAGACCGGCCACCATGACCGCGCCGAAGAACACCGCGGCCGTGATCGCCGCGCCCGCCACGCACGCCACGACCGTCACGATGATGATCTCCGGCGCCCGGGACCGCAGCCACGCCCCGACGGCCGTACCGAGCGCGTTGCCCACGCCCGCCGACACGCCCACGATCCCCAGGGACACGGCGGCGCTCTGCCCGGAGACCGGGTGCTCGCGCAGCAGGAACGCCAGGAAGAAGATCAGGAACCCGGTCAGACAGCGGATGGCGGCGTTGGCGGCCAGGGCGTGCGTGACGGCCGGGCCGACCGTGCGCAGCCCGGGGCGCTTGACGGGCCGCCGGTGCGGCCCGTGCAGGTGCTGTTCGTCCGCCGCCAGCAGGGCACGGTCCTCGCCCTTGGCGGAGTCGACCTTCGGCGGCAGTGTGAACGACAGGACCGTCCCCGTCACGAAGAGCACGAAGGCGCCGTACAGGGGCCAGCGCGGGCCGATCTGCTGGAGTCCGGCGCCGACGGGCGCGGCGATGCCGGTGGCGAGGAGGCCGCCGAGGGTGACCCGCGAGTTGGCCTTCACCAGGGAGAAGCGCGGGGGCAGCAGCCGGGGCACGACGGCGCTTCTCACCACGCCGTACGCCTTCGACGAGACGAGGACACCGAGCGCGGCCGGGTACAGCTCCAGCCCGCCGCTGACGACCGCGCCGGACAGGACGAGCGCGAGCAGCGCCCGGGCCAGCATCGCACCGGCCATGGCGGCGCGGCGGCCGTGCGGGAGGCGGTCCAGGAGAGGGCCGATGACCGGAGCGAGGAGGGTGAAGGGCGCCATGGTGATGGCGAGGTAGAGCGCGACGCGCCCGCGCGCCTCGTCGGTGGGCACCGAGAAGAAGACGGTGGAGGCGAGGGCGACGGTGATCATGACGTCCCCGGCGCCGTTCACCCCGTGCAGTTCGATCAGCTTGCCGAGGCCGGACTCACCCGCGCCGTGCGCGTGAGTCGCCTTGCGGATGCCGCGGGCCGTGCCGGTCACCGGGAAGTGCAGGGCACGGCCGACCTTGCGGAGGGAGCCGCCCACACGGCCCGGTCCGCCCGGTCGGATGCCTCCCTTGACCCCTTTCGACCCACCGGTCCCGGTGGCGCCCGGGGGTGTCTTCGCGGCTGCCACGACGTCATAGTGCCCCGATAAGGCCGTGGGTAGTGCCATTACCGCTTGTATAGGGCCTGTGGGGTGATCCCCTGGGCGGCGGCCCGCGGGCCCGGTGGGCGGCGCAATAGGACCGTCGGTGTACGCGAAGTGGGGCGGAAGGGTAGCGTGCGTATCTCAGCCATCCCGCAAAATGGATGAAGGACGTCGACGCGGTCCCCCGGTCCGCTCCGTCCGCCCCTGTGCCGGGAGTGGCGCACCCGTGAGACGGCGTATGGAGAGAAGCGATACCTGTGAGCGCAGCGACAACGCGAAGCCGCACCCCTGACCGTCTGTGCGCCGAGGCCGTCGACCTCGCACGCGCCGCAGCCGAGGAGGCCGCCGCGCCCGGAATCGTCGGGGAACACGTGGGGCTGGTCTCGGAGGGGGACCGCGTTGTCACGCACTTCTTCGAATGCCGGGAGCTCGGCTACCGGGGCTGGCGCTGGGCCGTGACGGTGGCCCGGGCCTCCCGGGCGAAGATCGTCACGGTGGACGAGGCGGCGCTGCTGCCCGGCCCGGACGCCGTGCTGGCGCCCGAGTGGGTGCCGTGGAGCGAGCGGCTGCGCCCGGGCGACATGGGGCCGGGCGACCTGCTGCCCACCGACGCCGAGGACCTGCGGCTGGAACCGGGCTACTCGGGCGAGGACGAGTCGGCGCCGAAGGTGCCCGTGTCACACGAGATGGCCGACCTGGTCGAGGCGGAGGACGCGGACCTCACCACCGGCTCCGCGACCGGCTTCACGGTGGCCCCCTCCCGCGGTTCGATCCCGGCGGTCGCCGAGGAACTGGGCATGCGCCGGGCCCGCGTCCTGTCCCGCTACGGCCTGCACAGCGCGGCCGACCGCTGGGAGGAGGCGTTCGGCCCGAAGACCCCCATGGCCCAGTCGGCCCCTGCGGCCTGCGTCAGCTGCGGCTTCCTCGTCCCCATCGGCGGCTCCCTCGGCCAGGCCTTCGGCGCCTGCGCCAACGAGTTCTCCCCGGCCGACGGCCGCCTGGTCTCCCTCGCCTACGGCTGCGGCGGCCACTCCGAGGCCGCCGTGATGCCCCGGCCGCCCCAGCCGCCCGCCCCGGTCATCGACGAGACCCGCGTCGACCCGTTCCCGCTGCGCCCCGCCCCCGACTCCGGCTCGGTGACCCCGACCGCCGACGTGGACACGGAGGAACTGGGGCACTCGTAGCGGCAGGCCCCCACGCCCCCTCCGCCTCACCGCCCGCCCCGGGCCCGCGCCGGGCGGGCGCACGCCGTCCGCTCCTCAAGCGGTACCTTCTCCTCACGTCCACGAGGAGAAGGAACGGAACGTGAGCAGCAAGTTCGTGCGGCCCGCCGCCGAGGGGGCCGATCCGTTCGGTACCGCCCGTCTGCGGCGCGGTGTCCTCGACGCCTGGGCCACCAGCCCCGCCCGGTTCCGTGAGGACGCCAACGCCGAGGAGGACCTGGTCCTCGGCGGCTACCGGGACCGGCTCGTCGTGGAACTCGCCCAGAACGCCGCCGACGCGGCCGCCCGGGCCGGAGTACCGGGCCGGCTGCGGCTCACCCTGCGCGACGACGTGCTCGTCGCCGCCAACACCGGCGCCCCGCTGGACGCGGCCGGCGTCGAGTCGCTGTCCACACTGCGGGCGTCGGCCAAGCGGAACACCGACACGTCCTCCGTGGGGCGGTTCGGGGTCGGCTTCGCCGCCGTGCTCTCCGTCACCGACGAACCCGCCGTCGTCGGCAGGCACGGCGGTGTGCGGTGGTCGCTGGCCGAGGCCAGGGCCCTGGCCGCCGAGACCGCCCGGCACAGCCCCGGCCTCGGCGACGAGGTCCGGCGGCGCGACGGCCACGTCCCCCTGCTGCGGCTGCCGTACGCCGCCGAGGGCACCGCACCGGCCCCCTACGACACCGCCGTCATCCTGCCGCTGCGGGACGCGGCCGCCGCCGATCTCGCCGAGCGCCTCCTGCGGGCCGTCGACGACGCCCTGCTGCTCACCCTGCCCGGACTCCAAGAGCTGGTCGTCGAGATCAACGGGGAGAGCCCGCGGACCCTCACCCGCCGCACCGACGGGCCCTTCACCGTCGTCGACGACTCCGCCCACGGCGTCACCCACTGGCGCACCGCCGCCGCCCACGGCCCCCTCACCCCCGACCTGCTCGCCGACCGGCCCGTCGAGGAGCGGCTGCGGCCCCACTGGTCCGTGACCTGGGCCGTGCCCGTGGACAGCGACGGCAGCCCGGCCCGGCCCCGCACCAACGCGGTCGTGCACGCGCCCACCCCGAGCGACGAACCGCTCGGCGTCCCGGCCCTGCTCATCGCCTCGTTCCCGCTGGACTCCACCCGCCGGCACGCCGCCCCCGGCCCGCTGACCGACTTCCTCGTCCAGCGCGCCGCCGACGCCTACGCCGAACTCCTCGGTGACTGGCGGCCGGTGACCGGCGGGATCATCGACCTCGTGCCGGGCCCGCTCGGCAAGGGCGAACTGGACGGCGCCCTGCGCCAGGCGATCCTCCAGCGGCTGCCGCGGACCTCCTTCCTGCCGCCCGCGCTCCCGCCCCGCGAGGACGACGAGCTGCCGCAGACCCTGCGGCCGCGGGACGCCGAGGTCGTCGAGGGCGCGGGCGCGGACACCGTGCGGGTGCTCGCCGAGGTGCTCCCCACCCTGCTGCCCGCCGGACTGGAGCGCCGCGCCGAGCTGCGGACCCTGGGTGTCGCCCGCGTCCCGCTGACCGAGGCGATCGACCGGCTGGCCGGCTTGGAGAAGGAACCCGGCTGGTGGCGGCGGCTCTACGACAGCCTGGCCGGGATCGACCCGGACCGCCTGTCGGGGCTCCCGGTGCCGCTCGCCGACGGCCGTACGGCCATCGGGCCCCGGCAGATCCTGCTGCCGGGCGCGGAAGCCGCCCGGATCGACCCCGAGGTGCTGGCCCGGCTCGGCCTCAAGGTCGCCCACCCCGATGCCGCCCACCCGATCCTGGAGAAGCTCGGCGCCCTGCCCGCGACACCCCGGGCGATCCTCACCACCCCGCAGGTCCGGGTCGCCGTCGCCGCGTCCCTGGACGACGAGGGCGGCGTGAACTGGGAGGAGGACTCCCTCGACGCCGATGAACTGGCCGACACCGTGCTCGCGCTGGTGCGGGACGCCGGCCTGGAGCCCGGGGACGAGCCCTGGCTCGGCGCGCTCGCCCTGCCCGACGAGGACGGCGAACCGGCCCCGGCGTGCGAACTCGTCTTCCCCGGCGGGCCCTTCGCCCAGGTCATGCGCGAGGGCGAACTCGCCGCGGTGGACGCGGAACTGGCCGGGAAGTGGGGCGAGCAGCCGCTCGCCGCCTGCGGGGTCCTGGTGGACTTCGCGATCGTCCGCGCCACCGACGTCGTCCTCGACCCGGACGAACTCGATCCCCGCGAGGGCGACTTCGCCGAACCCGACGACGCGGGCCTGCTGGACGCCGTCGACGTCTGGTGCGAGGACGTCCTCGACCGCTTCCCGGACAGCCCGGTCCCGCCGGTCGCCACCGAGATCGTCGCGGTACGGGACCTGGACCTCGTCGACGAGGACAAGTGGGCGCAGGCGCTGGCGCTGCTGTCCCGGCCGCCGCTCAGGGACGCGATCGTGCAGCCCGTGCGGATCCTGCTGCCGGACGGGACGCACGAGGCCGTCCGCCCGTACACCGCCTGGTGGCTGCGCGGGAACCCGGTGCTCGACGGCCGCCGCCCGGCCGGCCTCAGGGCTGCCGGCGGCGACCCGCTGCTGCGCGGGCTCTACGACGAGGCCGACGCGACCGGCTTCGAGGACGAGCAGGTGCTGCGGGCGCTGGGCGTGCGGACGTCCGTCGCCGCGTTGCTGGACGAGCCCGGCGGCGCCGCCGAGCTGCTCGACCGGCTCGCCGACCCCGAGCGGGAGGTGACGGGCGCTCAGCTGCACGCCCTGTACGGGGCGTTGGCCGATCTGGACCCCGAGCAGGTGACCCTGCCGGACGACCTGCGGGCCGTCGTCGACGGCCGGGTGGAGGTCGTGGACGCGGCCGACGCCGTGGTGTGCGACTCGCCCGACCTGCTGCCGTTCACCGAGGGCGTCCCGCTGCTTCCCGTACGCCCGTCACGCGCCGCCGGCTTGGCCGAGCTGTTCCAGGTGCGGCGGCTGAGCGAGTCGGTCACCGGGGAGGTCACCTCCGAGGGCACCGAGCACGACGTGCCGGAGCCGGTGCGGGTGCTGCTCGGCCGGCTGACCCCGTCCTCCTACGTCGAGCACGAGGAACTCGTCGTCGACGGCGTGGAGATCGACTGGCGGCTCACCGACGACGGTGTCCTGCACGCCGCCACCCTGGAGGGCGTCGCCGCGGGTCTCGCCTGGGCGGCGGGACAGTGGCCGCGGCGCTTCGAGGTGGCGGCCCTGCTGGAGGACCCGTCCCGCACGGACGAACTGGCCCGGGACCGGTGGTTCGACTGAGCCGGTGGTGACGTACGGCCGGTGCGGCGCACCGCTGTGGCGGCGTACGGCACTTGGTGAAAACTCCCGCACAAATTTTTCACCTGCCGTACAACCATGCGCATCACTGAGCTATCTGATCACGTGAGTCAACAGACTCCACGATCACTTGGGCCCCGAGAGCCGACGACGAGCGCCGGGGTCCCTCTCCACCTGGAGAACGCATGCGTATCCGAGCCACCGTGGCCGCCGTCACCGGCGCCCTGGCCCTTTCCGCCTTCGCTGTGCCGGCCGCGCAGGCGGACCACCACGCGCCGAACCTGGCGTCGCTGGTCCCGTCCACCTCGAAGGCCACGCCGTTCACCGCCGCCGCCCCGGCGGACGAGGTCCTGGGCGACACCAAGATCACGGGTGTGACCGTCAACGGCGGCAAGAACATCGTGGTCGGCACGACCGTCAAGAAGTCCTTCACCGTCTCCGTGACGGCCACCGACCCGGAAGGCATCCACGACGCCTTCGCGATGCTGTGGCACGGCCCGGACAGCGAGAGCGCCGACGGGGCGATCGTGCCGGAGAACCTGGACGACGAGCAGGTCGGCAACTGCACCAACTCCAGCGCGACCACCGCCACCTGCAAGGTCACGCTGATCGCCGACCCGAACGAGAACATCTACAGCAACATCCTGGCCGGTACCTGGAAGGTGTGGGCCGGTGCCGCCGGCAACGACGGCGACTACGTGATCCGCGAGGCCTACAAGACGGCCAAGGTCCAGCGGGCCTCCAAACTGACGGTCAACGCCTCGCCGGAGCCCGTGAAGAAGGGCAAGACCATCACGGTCACCGGCAAGCTGTCCCGTGCCAACTGGGACGACAACGCCTACCACGGTTACACCAACCAGTCGGTGAAGCTGCAGTTCCGCAAGAAGGGCAGTGACACCTACACCACCGTCAAGACCATCACGTCCAACAGCACGGGCGACCTGAAGACCACCGTCACGGCCTCGACGGACGGCTACTTCCGCTACTCCTTCGCGGGCACCACGACGACCCCGGCGGTCAACGCCGCGGGTGACTTCGTCGACGTGCAGTAAAGCGCCCCAGCGGCTACGACACCGCCGGTCCCGGAGCCATGCCGGGGCCGGCGGTGTCGTCCCCACGGCGTTCCTGTGCCACGCGTGCGTCAAACGCTGCGGATGAGACGGCAAAAGCCGGGCCATGCCCTACAACCCCGCCCGGGGCTCGTGGATCTGATCATCCGAGTCAGTCAGACTCCCAGATCACTCCTCCCCTTGGGGAAACACATGCACATGCGAGCCACCGTGGCCGCCGTCGCCGGCGCCCTGGCCCTTTCCGCCCTCGTCGTTCCCGCCGCGCAGGCCGCCGACGCCCCCTCCGGCAAGCAGGCCTTCAGCTCCGCCGCGGCCGCCGCGGGCGCCGGCACCACCGCGTCGACCCTCGACGTCACCTTCTCCGACGTGAAGGTGAACAGCGGCAAGAACATAGTCGTCGGCACCACCAACGTGGTGAGCGTGCCGGTCACCTTCACCGTGACCCACGCCGCGGACCTCGACACCGGCTCCGACAACTTCGCCACCGGCCCGCTGATCTATCACGGCTCCTCGGTGGACACCGCGGACAACGTCCTGATCAGCGACGACCCGGCCACCTGCACCGCCGCCTCGGCGACGGTCCTCAACTGCAAGGGGGTCATCGGCATCCGCCCGGCCGACGGCGACCTGTTCAACTCCGACGCGGGCACCTGGGGCGCCGGTGCCCTCGCCGTCACCAGCGACGGCGCCGAGAAGACGCAGGGCGGCCTGGGCACCACCAAGGTGCAGCGCTACTCCAAACTGACCGTCAACGCCGGCCCCGAGCCCGTCTCCAAGGGCAGGACCATCACGTCCACCGGCAAGCTGTCCCGCGCCAACTGGGAGGACAACGCCTACCACGGCTACACCAACCAGCCGGTCAAGCTCCAGTTCCGCAAGGCGGGCACCAGCACCTACACCACGGTCAAGACGGTGTACTCCGACGCGTACGGCAACCTGAAGGCCACCGCCACCGCCCAGTACGACGGCTACTGGCGCTTCAGCTTCGCCGGCACGACGACCACCCCGGCGGTCAATGCCACGGGTGACTACGTCGACGTGAAGTAGAGGCGCCCCGCCGCCCGAGCCGAGCGCTAAGCGGGAAAGCGGCGGTCCACCCACCTCCACAGGAGTTCCAGGGCGGCCGCCGCCACCGCCGCGATGCCGAAGGCAGTCCACGGCATCGTCACCCCCACCAGCTTCAGCGCGAAGAAGTGCTGCAGCCACGGCACGACCAGCACGACCAGGAACGCCCCGCCCATCGAGGCGACCAGGGCGATCCGCCACCACGTGTACGGGCGGGCGATGATCGCCAGCACCCACATCGAGACCAGGAACAGTGTGAGCGTCGCCGCGCTGGTCTCCGCGTCCAGCGCCCCCGCACCCGTGTAGTGCTCCCGGGCGAGCAGATACGTCGCGAAGGTCGCCACCGCCGCCACGATCCCGCCCGGGATCGCGTACCGCATGACCCGCCGCACGAAGTTCGGCTTCGCGCGCTCCTTGTTGGGCGCGAGCGCCAGGAAGAACGCCGGGATGCCGATGGTCAGCGTCGACAGCAGGGTCAGGTGGCGGGGCAGGAACGGGTACTCCACCTGCGAGCACACCACCAGCACGGCCAGCAGCACCGAGTAGACCGTCTTGACGAGGAACAGCGTCGCCACCCGCGTGATGTTGCCGATGACCCGGCGCCCCTCGGCGACCACCGACGGCAGCGTCGCGAAGCTGTTGTTCAGCAGCACGATCTGCGCCACCGCCCGGGTCGCCTCCGAGCCGGAACCCATCGCCACGCCGATGTCGGCGTCCTTCAGGGCGAGGACGTCGTTCACCCCGTCGCCCGTCATGGCGACCGTGTGCCCGCGGGACTGCAGCGCGCCCACCATGTTCCGCTTCTGCTGCGGGGTGACCCGCCCGAACACCGTGGCGTCGTCGAGGGAGTCGGCCATGTCCGCCCGCTCGGCGGGCAGCCGCCGCGCGTCCACGGTGGTGCCCGACAGGCCGAGCTTGGCGGCGACCGCGCCGACCGACACCGCGTTGTCGCCGGAGATGACCTTGGCCCGGACGTTCTGGTCGGCGAAGTAGCGCAGGGTGTCGGCGGCGTCCGGCCGCAGCCGCTGCTCCAGTACGACGAGCGCGGTGGGCTTCGCGCCCCTCGCCACCTCGGGATCGTCCAGGTCCCGCGCGACGCGGGCGAGCAGCAGCACCCTCAGGCCCTGCTCGTTCAGCCGGCCGGTCTCGGCCAGGGCCGGATCGCCCTCGGCCAGCAGCACGTCGGGCGCGCCCAGCAGCCACCGGCCGGACTGCCCGTCGCCCTCGCTGAACGCGGCGCCGCTGTACTTGCGGGCGGAGGAGAACGGCAGGGCCTCCGTGCAGCGCCAGCCCTCCACGGCCGGGTAGGCGTCGATGATCGCCTTCAGGGAGGCGTTCGGCCGCGGGTCCGACGCGCCGAGCGCGCCGAGCACCTTCCGTACGTAGGTCTCGTCGGCGCCCTGGAGGGGACGCAGCTCGGTGACGTCCATGCCGCCCTCGGTGAGGGTCCCGGTCTTGTCGAGGCAGACCGTGTCGACCCGGGCCAGTCCCTCGATCGCGGGCAGCTCCTGCACCAGGCACTGCTTGCGGCCGAGCCGGATCACGCCGATGGCGAAGGCGACCGAGGTGAGCAGGACGAGGCCCTCGGGGACCATCGGGACGATGCCGCCGACCGTACGGGCGACGGAGTCGTCGAAGGCGTTCTCCTTCACGACCAGCTGGCTGACGACCAGCCCGATCGCGGTCGGGACCATCATCCACGTGACGTACTTGAGGATCGTGGAGATCCCCGAGCGCAGCTCGGACTGGACGAGGGTGAAGCGGGAGGCCTCCTCGGCGAGCTGGGCGGCGTAGGCCTCACGGCCGACCTTCGTCGCCTGGAAGGCCCCGCCGCCCGCCACCACGAAGCTGCCCGACATGACGTGGTCCCCGGGGTGTTTCACGACCGGGTCGGCCTCACCGGTGAGGAGCGACTCGTCGATCTCCAGCCCGTCCGCCTCGACGCAGACACCGTCGACGACGACCTTGTCCCCGGGCCCGATCTCGATCAGGTCGTCCAGCACGATCTCGGAGGTGCTGACCTGCCCGGCCGCCCCGTCGCGGCGCACGGTCGGCCGGACCTCGCCGATCAGCGCGAGCGAGTCCAGCGTTTTCTTCGCCCGCCACTCCTGCACGATCCCGATGCCGGTGTTCGCGAGGATCACGAATCCGAACAGGCTGTCCTGGATGGGCGCGACCAGCAGCATGATCAGCCACAGCACGCCGATGATCGCGTTGAAGCGGGTGAAGACGTTCGCGCGGACGATGCCGACGGTGGACCGGCTGCTGCGCACCGGGACGTCGTTGACCTGCCCGCGCTCCACCCGTTCGGCGACCTGAGCAGCGGTCAGGCCGGTCTCGCGGGAGGTGACCGTCGCCGGCCGTGCGGAGTCGGGGCGGGCACCCGCGTCGAGATGCGTCATGCATTCGACGGTACGTGCGGTTTTGCCGCTTCACCCGCTGAATGCGGTGAAGATCCGACTTGGGGTGGACGGACTCCGCGCCGTGGTCGTACGGCAGTTGTACGCCGTGGGACCACGGTGCCGCGCCGCGCCGTCAGCCCGCCCGGCGGGCCGTGAGGAGCAGGTACTCCCACTCCAGGGCGGTCCCGCCCGGGTCCGTGCCCAGGCCGCCGTCGCGGGCGAGGTCCACCAGGGCGGCGTCGAGGGCCGCGGCGCGTTCGGGTTCGCCGGCGATGTTCTTGTAGACGCTGATCGTGGGGCCGTAGCGCTCCTTGAAGTAGTCGCGGAACGCCTCGGGGGTCTCGAAGCGGTCGACGCGGACCGTGCGGCGCTCGGCGCGGACGTCCGTGACCCGGTCGCCGAGCAGGGCGCGGACATGGTCCTCGTCGCCCCACAGCGGCGGCGGCTTGGCTCCGGGCGGGGGCGGCGGCGCGTACGGCTTCATCACGGCGAACATCCGGCCGATGAAGCCCTGCGGCGTCCAGCTGAGCAGCCCGATGGTGCCACCCGGACGGCAGACCCGGACGAGTTCGTCGGCGGCCTGCTGGTGGTGGGGGGCGAACATGACGCCGACGCAGGACAGCACGGTGTCGAACTCGGCGTCGTGGAACGGCAGGGCCTCGGCGTCGGCCTCCTGCCAGGCGAGCCGCGCACCCTGCTTCTCGGCCACCCGCCGGCCGGCCTCGAAGAGTTCCGGGGTCAGGTCGGAGGCGACCACGTCCGCGCCGGCCAGGGCCGCCGGGATCGCGGCGTTGCCGGAGCCGGCACCCACGTCCAGCACCCGCTGTCCGGACCGCACCCCGCATGCCTCGACCAGGATCGCGCCCAGCTCGGGGATGACCTCGGCGGCCAGGGAGGGGTAGTCGCCCTGGGCCCACATCGCCCGGTGCTTGGACTTCAGGGCGCGGTCGGCCTCGGCCACGCTGTTCTGCATCGTCATCACTGCGCTCCTCACCGGTCGGGCGGCGTTTCCGCGCCGACGGTTCTCGAGCGTTTCGCCGCCTTATACGAGCGTAGGGAGGGAGCGGGGGCGTGTCTCGGTGGAGAGCGGGCAGGAAGGCGCCTAGCCGACCGGGGGCGTCGTCGCGGGGTCGGCGGCGGCCGCCCGCTTGATCGCGGCGTCGCGCCTGCGGACGTACCAGACGCCGATCAGCCCCAGCCCGCCACCGGCCAGGCAGGTCCATACCCACCAGGTGTGGCCATGATCGTCGAACCAGTCGTAGAAGGGGAGCTGGACGAGGAAGAGGACGAACCACAGGATCGTGCCGCCGGTGATGGTGGCGACCACGGGGCCCTCCAGGGGCTCCGGCGCCTCGTGTCTGGGGGTCCACTTCGCCATGGGGACAGCTTACGAGGAGATCGGGTCTACGCGCGGAGATGGCCGATGAGGGCTTTATATGTTCATACTGAAACGGTTTGTGTCTGACCACTTCTCTTCGTAGGAACCACCAAAGACATGTCCTCCTCGGCTCCCGCCAAGGTCCCCGCCCCTGATCAGCCGGGAGCCGGGCGCACGTACGGCGCACTCGACCGCTTCTTCCGGATCTCCGAGCGGGGCAGCACCCTGCCGCGCGAGGTCCGGGGCGGACTCGCCACCTTCTTCGCGATGGCCTACATCATCGTGCTGAACCCGATCATCCTCGGCAGCGCCAAGGACATGTACGGTCACCAGCTCGACAACGGGCAGCTGGTCACCGCGACGGCGCTCACGGCCGCGCTCACCACCCTCCTCATGGGTGTCATCGGCAACGTCCCCATCGCGCTGGCCGCCGGTCTCGGCGTGAACTCCGTCGTCGCCCTCCAGCTCGCCCCGCGCATGTCCTGGCCGGACGCGATGGGCATGGTCGTCCTCGCCGGGTTCGTGGTCATGCTGCTGGTCGCCACGGGGCTGCGCGAGCGCGTCATGAACGCCGTGCCCTACGGGCTGCGCAAGGCCATCTCCATCGGTATCGGCCTGTTCATCATGCTGATCGGGCTGGTCGACGCGGGCTTCGTCTCCCGGATCCCGGACGCCGCGCAGACCACCGTCCCGCTCCAGCTGGGTGGCGACGGCCACCTGAACGGCTGGCCGGTGCTCGTCTTCGTGCTCGGCGTGCTGCTGACCCTGGCGCTGATCGTGCGCAAGGTCTCCGGCGCGATCCTGATCTCGATCGTCGCCATGACGGTCCTCGCGGTGATCATCAACGCGGTGGCCAAGGTGCCGAGCTGGGGCCTGACCACGCCCAAGTGGCCCGGCAACCCGGTCGCGAGCCCCGACTTCGGGCTGATCGGGCAGGTCAGCCTGTTCGGCGGTTTCGGCAGGGTCGGCGCACTGACCGGCGTGCTGTTCGTCTTCACCGTGCTGCTGTCGTGCTTCTTCGACGCGATGGGCACGATCATGGGCGTCTCCGACGAGGCGAAGCTGACCGACGGCGAGGGGCAGATGCCCGGCATCAACAAGGTGCTGTTCGTCGACGGCCTCGCGGTCGCCGCCGGCGGCGCCAGCTCCTCCTCCGCGACGACCGCGTTCGTCGAGTCCACGGCCGGTGTCGGCGAGGGGGCCCGGACCGGGCTGGCGAATGTCGTCACCGGCGGCCTCTTCGCCGTCGCCCTGTTCCTGACGCCGGTCGCCACGATGGTCCCGTCCCAGGCCGCCACCCCCGCCCTGGTCGCGGTCGGCTTCCTGATCCTGGCCGGGTCGGTGAAGGAGATCGACTGGGCGGACTACACGATCGCCGTGCCGGCCTTCGTGACGATGCTGATGATGCCGTTCACCTACTCGATCACCAACGGCATCGGCATGGGCTTCATCACCTTCGTGGTGCTGCGGCTGGCGGCCGGACGGGGCCGGGAGGTGCCGCCGGCGATGTACGCGGTGGCGGCGGTGTTCACCTTCTACTACCTGATGCCGGCGCTGGGTCTGACCTGATCCTCGTCGCCGGAGGCGGGTGACCCGTAGAACCTCTCCGTCTCCTCCACCGCGGCCTGGAACCGCTGGTCGAAGTCATCTCGAATGAGCGTCCGGACGACATGGTCCTGGACGCTCATTCCCCTTTTCGCGGCATGGCGCCTGAGCCGTTCGAGCAGGTCGTGGTCTATTCGCAGGCTGAGCACGCTGGTCCCCATGAGCACGAGGGTCGCGGTACCGCTCGGTCCGGCGTGGCGCCTTTTGCCGCCGTGTCACCCATATGAGTGATGTCACGGTTCAGTGGCGGGCGTCACGGGCGATGGTGCGCGTTCCGGCTGGTCTTTAGCGAGAGTAATGAGTTACGCTAAAGAACATGCCGGACCTCACCCATGGCGACGACGTAGCCGCCGTGAACTCCCTCCGATCCGCAGTGATGCGGCTGTCCCGTCGGCTCAAGCACCAGCGGGTCGACGAATCGCTGAGCCCCACCGAGATGTCGGTGCTGGGCACCCTGTCGCTGTGCGGCCGTGCCACACCGGGCGAGCTCGCCCGCAAGGAGCACGTCCAGCCGCCGTCGATGACCCGCATCGTGGCACTGCTGGAGGCCAAGGGCCTGGTCCGGCTGGAGCCGCACCCCGAGGACCGGCGCCAGAAGGTCGTCACCCGCACCGAGCAGGCCGAGGCCATGCTCGAGGAGAGCCGCGCCAAGCGGAACGCGTTCCTGGCCACGCTGGTGGAGAACCTCGACGAGGACGAGTGGGCGAAACTCCGCGCCGCCGCCCCCGTGCTGGAGAAGCTCGCGCATCTGTAAGAAGGCCGTTGCAAGGAGGCGACACATTTGAGTTCGGGACCCGGAGCAGCTTCCGCCCCCGCACCTGACCCCCACGATTCCCCGCCCACCTCCGACGCCCCCACCGCCCGGCCCGCGCGCAAGTCCTCGATGTTCTCCTCCCTGAAGGTCAGGAACTACCGCCTGTTCTTCATGGGCCAGGTCGTCTCCAACATCGGCACCTGGATGCAGCGCATCGCCCAGGACTGGCTGGTGCTCTCCCTCACCGGCTCCTCCGCCGCCGTCGGCATCACCACCGCCCTCCAGTTCCTGCCGATGCTGCTCTTCGGCCTCTACGGCGGTGTCCTCGTGGACCGGCTGCGCAAGCGGCCCACCCTGCTCGTGACGCAGTCCGCGATGGCGCTCACGGCGATCGCCCTGGCCGTCCTCACCCTCACCGGGCACGTCCAGGTGTGGCACGTGTACGTCGCCGCCTTCGCGGTCGGCCTCGCCACCGTCGTGGACAACCCGGCCCGGCAGTCCTTCGTCTCCGAGCTGGTCGGCCCCGGGCAGCTGCAGAACGCCGTCAGTCTGAACTCGGCGAACTTCCAGTCGGCCCGCCTGGTCGGCCCCGCCGTCGCCGGCATCCTCATCACCGGCGTCGGCACCGGCTACGCGTTCCTCTTCAACGGCCTGTCCTTCATCGCGCCGCTCACCGGCCTGCTGCTGATGCGCGCCCGCGAGCTGCACCTCGTGGAGCGCGCCCCGCGCGGCAAGGGCCAGCTGCGGGAAGGCGTGCGCTACGTCACCGGCCGCCCGGAGCTGATCTGGCCGATCGTCCTGGTCGGCTTCGTCGGCACGTTCGCCTTCAACTTCCCCGTGTACCTGTCGGCCTTCGCGGACGACGTGTTCCATGCGGGCGCGGGCGCGTACAGCATGTTCAACACGCTCATGGCGGTCGGCTCGGTGGCGGGCGCGCTGCTCGCCGCGCGGCGGGGCACGGCCCGGCTGCGGCTGCTGATCGTGGCGGCCATGGCCTTCGGCGCGCTGGAGATCCTGGCCGCTACGACCCCCACGCTGTGGATGTTCGCCCTGCTCATGGTCCCGCTGGGCCTGTTCGGCATGACGGTCAACGTCACGACGAACACCAGCATCCAGATGTCCACCGACCCGGCGATGCGCGGCCGTGTCATGGCCCTGTACATGATGATCTTCCTGGGCGGCTCGCCGGTCGGGGCCCCGATCGTCGGCTGGATCACCGACACCTACGGCGCCCGGGCCGGCCTCGCGGCCGGCGGTGCGGTGGCGGCCCTCGCCGCGGCGGTGATCGGCCTGATCCTGGCCCGGGTCGGCAACCTGCGCCTGTCGGTGGGCTGGCACGGCGGGCATCCCCGGGTGCGGTTCGTGCCCCGGGAGCAGCAGGAGGCGCTGGCCCCGGCGGCGTAGGGCGCCGTCAGTCCCGGGGGAACTCGCCGGTCTGGAGGGCGAGCCCGACCACGGTTCCGGTCAGGTCGATCTCGTCCCCGAAGTCCAGGCTCAGCTCGCCCCGGTACTCGCCGTCCTTGGGCTTGGTGTGCAGATGCCAGCGGCCGGTGTACGGATCCACGATCAGGTACACCGGCACGCCGGCGGCGGCGTAGGCGTCCTTCTTGGGACCGTAGTCGTTGGCGCCGGTCTTCCTGGAGATCACCTCGGCGACGAACTCGACGTCCTGGTAGCGCCACAGGCCTTTGGCGTTCTTGGCCGCGCCCTCGGTCATCACGGTGATGTCGGAGGCGAAGCCGTTGAGGTGGCCCGGGTAGTCGACGCGGACGTCGGACTTCACGCGCTTGCGCGGATACCTGGTGCGCAGTTGCTCGACGATGTCCAGGATGATGTCCCAGTGGGTGTCCCGCTGAGGCGCCATGAAGATGTTCCCCCCGACGATCTCGACCTTGTAGCCCTCGGGGACCGGCATCGTCTCCACCCACTCGAACATCGTGTCGAGGGTGAGTTCACCGCTGCTGTCGGCCATCTCGATCCTGTCGTCAAGGACGGTCATCGTGGCGCTCCTGACCGGCCGCACCAGTGGATGGAGCCGGCCGCGCGGTACAACGATACGCACGGTGACCGGGACACGCCCGGGTCCGCGGGGCCCGTGCCTGCACCCTCCGAGCGCGGCGGGTCTCCTCGGCGGCGTGGGGCAGCAGGGCGCTGCCCACGCCGTGCCCCTTGAAGCGGCGGTCGGAGGCCAGCCAGTGGAGGTAGCGCTCGGGCTCGCCGGGCTGCGGAAGGTGGGACAGGTAGGCGCCCGCCGAGCCGGTGAGGGTGAGGGTGCCGGCGGGGACGCCGTCGGCGTCGGCCATGAACACGCTGCCCTCCGCCGTGTACCGGCCGACGGACTCGACCGTCTTGGGGCTCCGGGAGAGGGGCTTCGTCCCCCACTGCCCCGTGCGCCCCTGGGAGACCAGCCACTCCACGCGGCTGTCGAGCATGCCGAGTATCGCGGGAATGTCGCCGGGGCCGCCGTCCCGGATGGTGATCCGCATGGGCTCATGGTGCCAGGCTGGACCCATGAGACTCTTCGCGGCCGTGCTGCCCCCGGACGAGGTGTGCCGTGAACTCGGCACCGTGGTCGACGAGTTGCGCGGGCTGCCCGGTGCCGACGGCATGCGCTTCACCGGCCGTCCCGGCTGGCACTTCACCCTCGCGTTCTACGGAGAGGTCGACGACGGCCTCGTCCCCGGGCTGTCGGAGCGGCTGGAGCGGGCCGCACGCCGTACCGAGCCGTTCGCCCTGGCCGTACGGGGCGGGGGCCAGTTCGGGCACGGAAAGGCGCTGTGGGCCGGGGCCGAAGGGGATCTGGCCACCCTCCGGCTGCTGGCCGAGCGGGCCGAGGCGGCGGCGCGCAAGGCGGGGGTGCCGATGGGGGAGCACCGGCGGTACAAGCCCCATCTGACCGTGGCGCGGAGCCGGACCGCGACGGACGTGCGGCCCTACCTGGACGCCCTCGCGGGGTTCACGGGCCGCAGCTGGACCGTGCGGGAGCTCTGCCTGGTGCGCAGCAATCTGCCGACCTCGGGGGTGCCGGGGGAGCAGCCACGGTACGAGGCGGTCGGGCGCTGGGCACTCGGGCATGCCGGTTAGGCTCGATGCCGTGGACCCGAAAACCCGCAACCGGATCATGGCCGGTGTGCTCGTGCTGATGTTTCTCGTCGTCGCCCTCGCTTCCGTGATCGGGAGGTAGGGCAGGGGCGGCGGGGGAACCGCGGACGGCCGTCCCCCGGCTGCGGGCCGGTGGGTGCCGGTTGCGCAGTTCCCCGCGCCCCCGCAGGCGCGACCTACCGGGCGAACGCCTCCGGGCCCGGGCCCGGGCCCGGGAAGGTCTCGTCCAGGGCGGTCAGGAGTTCCTCGGAGAGTTCCAGCTCCGATGCGCGGACGGCGGAGGCGAGCTGGCCGGCGGTGCGCGGGCCGACGATCGGGCCGGTCACGCCGGGGCGGGTGAGCAGACCGGCACCTCGGAGACGACTCCTCCACGGCGGAACCTGAGGCCCTTGCCTGGAGCGGACTCGAAGCAGTTGGCTTGTGGTCCATGAAGTACACCCAGCTCGGACGCACCGGACTCAAGGTCAGCCGACTCGTTCTCGGCACGATGAACTTCGGTCCGCAGACAGACGAATCAACCAGCCACGGCATCATGGACGCCGCTCTCGACGCGGGTCTGAACTTTCTGGACACGGCCAACGTCTATGGGTGGGGTGAGAACAAGGGCCGCACCGAGGAGATCATCGGTACGTGGTTCGCCCAGGGTGGCGGGCGGCGCGACAAGGTCGTCCTCGCCACCAAGGTGTACGGGAACATGGCGGGCGACGGGGACGTCTGGCCCAACCACGACAAGCTCTCCGCGGTGAACATCCGACGGGCCGTCGACGCCTCCCTCAAGCGGCTGCAGACCGACTACATCGACATCTACCAGTTCCATCACATCGACCGGTCGACGCCGTTCGAGGAGATCTGGCAGGCGATCGACGTCCTGGTCCAGCAAGGCAAGATCCTCTACGCGGGGTCGTCCAACTTCCCCGGCTACAAGATCGCCCAGGCCAACGAGACCGCCGCCCGGCACGGCCGCATGGGCCTGGTCAGCGAGCAGTGCCTCTACAACCTTGCCGAGCGGCGCGCGGAGATGGAGGTGATCCCGGCCGCGCAGGACTACGGCCTCGGTGTCATCCCCTGGTCTCCGCTGCACGGAGGACTGCTCGGCGGCGTCCTCAAGAAGGAGGCCACACAGGGGCGCCGGGCGAGCGGCCGCGCTGCCGACGCGCTCAAGGACACCAAGACACGCGAGCAGATCCAGGCGTACGAGAACCTCCTCGACAAGCACGGCCTGGAACCCGGTGAAGCGGCGCTCGCCTGGCTGCTGACCCGCCCCGGCGTCACCGGCCCGATCGTCGGCCCCCGCACGCAGGAGCAGCTGGACTCGGCGCTGCGCGCCCTGCAGTTGGAACTGAGCGAGGAACTGCTGACGTCTCTGGGCGAGATCTTCCCCGGTCCCGGACCTTCTCCCGAAGCCTTCGCATGGTGAGGTAGAGGGTCTGTGAGGGGGGGCGTCGTCGTCCGCTCGGGGTCCGCAGGATCGGTGAACGTCAGCGATGCGCTGCTGTGCAACCGGCGTCAAGAGTGCCGGTTGGCGGCGTGGCTGTCGGCAGCGGCGAGGGCCGGACGGATCTGGCGTACGAACTGCTCCTCGTCGGTCTGCGGGCCGAAGTTCATGGTGCCGAGGACCAGCCGGCTGACCTTGAGTCCCGTGCGTCCGAGCTGCGTGTACTCCATGGTGCCCAGGCCAACGTCCTGGAGTGCGCTCCAGGCAAGCACGAACCCGCGCGTGCGGGCCCGCCGCCCCGTTCGTGAACGGCTACTCCTCGTACGGCCCGGCCAGGTCCCAGCCCTGGTACATCGCCTCCGCGAACGCCGCCGCGATCTTGTGCTCACCGCTCGCGCTGGGGTGGGTGCCGTCGTAGGTGTCGGCGTGGATGTCGTACGACGGGGGGAGCGAGGCCAGGAGGACGGGGGAGCCGGGCTCGGCGAGGTCGGCGGCCGTCTTCGCCAGCAGTTCGTTGAAGCGGGTGACCTCGGCGGCGAAGGGCGGGTCCGTCGCCGCGCGCACGTTCGGGATCACCGGCAGCCACACCATCCGCACCCGCCGGTTCGCCGCGCGGGCCTCGGACACGAACGCCCGGACGTTCTCGGCGGTCTGCTCCGCGTCGGTGTAGAAGCCCAGGTCGATGAGGCCGAGGGAGACCAGCAGGACGTCCGCCCGGCAGGACCGCACCGCCTCGCCGATCAGCGGCGCCATGTGCAGCCAGCCCTCGCCCCAGCCGGCCAGGTGGGCCCGCGGGAAGTCCGGTTCGGCGTACGCGTACGACTCCGGGGCTTCGGCGAGCTTGTCGTAGAGGGTCTCGCGGGGCCCGACGAGGGTGCAGGGGCCGCCGTAGGACCGGGACAGGTGCTGCCACAGCCGGTAGCGCCATGTGTGTTCGCCCGCGCTTCCGATCGTCATGGAGTCACCGACGGGCATGAACCTGAGCATCCGCTCATGATGAACGATCTCGACGGCCGGCGGGATGTGAGTCGGGACACGCGCCTCGGCCACTCATTCGGGCCTGTGATCCATTACGTCGGTGAACCGCCGGGCCGGATGGCAGGCTTGGGGTATGCGCAGACCGTTCGCACTGCTCGCCGCCGTCCTCCTCACGGGGGCTCTCGCCGTGCCCGCCTCCGCCGCCGACGGCGACGAGAAGTTCACGATCAAGGACCCGCGCATCACCGAGTCCAGCGGCCTGGCGGCCTCACGGCAGCACCCGGGCATCTACTGGACGCACAACGACAGCGACGACGGGGCGTACCTCTACGCCGTCGACAGCTCGACGGGCGAGACGGTCGCCACGATCACCATGTCCGGCGTGGGCAGCCCGCGCGACGTCGAGGCCGTCTCCATCGGGCCGGACGACCAGATCTACGTCGGTGACATCGGCGACAACCTCGGCGGCACCTGGCCGTACGTCTGGATCTACCGGCTGCCCGAGCCGGAGAACCTGCGCGACCAGACGATCAAGGCCACCCAGTACGTCGTGAAGTACTCCGAGGGTGCGCGGGACGCCGAGTCCCTCGTGGTGCACCCGAAGACCGGCCGTGTCTACATCGTCGACAAGAACGAGAAGGGCGGGCACCTGTACGAGGGCCCGGCGCGGCTCTCCCCTTCCGGGGCGAACGTCTTCCGTCCGATCGCCGCGGTCCCCGACCTGGAGGCCACCGACGCCACGCTCTCCCCGGACGGGCAGCACCTCGTCGTGCGCAGCTACTTCGGCGCGATCGCCTACGACTGGAACGGCGGGAAGATCAAGAAGAAGGAGCGGCTCGGCGTGCCGTTCCTGGGGCAGGGCGAGTCCGTCACCTACACCGCGGACGGCAAGACGCTGATGTACGGCGCCGAGGGGGCGGACAGCCCGGTGGAGCCGCAGGACGCGCCCGGTGGAGCCGGCACCTCTTCCGGTGGCGGCGGTTCGGCCGCACGGGACGACGGTGCCGCCGGTGACGGGTTCGGCGGCAACCTCAGGACCGGCGCCATCGCCGTGGCCGTGGCGTGCGCCGCCCTGCTCGGTCTGCGCGGGCTGCGGCGGCGGAAATAGAGGCCGGAAGGCGGCCCGGTACCGGCACCTGCCGGAGCTCCGTTTCCCGCTGGTGAGCCGCGTGCGGCGCGGCCCGGCGACGTACCCGCCGCGCGGCCGGGCCGGCCGGAGCCGGGACCGGATCACCTGGCGACGAAAGCCACCCGGAACATCTTCGGCCACCACTTGCCGGTGAGCAGGAACTCACCGGTGCCCGGGACGGCGGCGATGCCGTTGAGCACCTCGGCGGGCCGCCGTTCCTTCGAGGGCAGCAGCCCCGAGGCGTCGATCTGGGCGGTGACCGCGCCGGTGCCGGTGTCGACGCGCACGATCCGGTCGGAGGGCCAGACATTGGCGTACACGCGGTCGCCCACGCATTCCAGCTCGTTGAGCCGCGGCACCGGACGGCCTCGAAGGGTGACGAGGAGTTCACCCGTCGGGGCCAGCGTGCGCGGGTCCCGCAAGGTGAGCCGGGCGGAACCGTCACTGGTGACCAGCCGCCCGCGCCCCGGCTGGTGGCATACGCCCCAGCCCTCCGCCGGGTAGGGAAGACGACGCAGCTCCGCGAGGGTTCCGGCGTCCCGTTCGATGGCGATGTGGTCCCGGAAGGTCAACTGCCACAGCGTCCGTCCGAGGACGGTGACCCCCTCCCCGAACAGCGGCGTCGGCAGGTCGGCACGGACGGTGGGACGCCGGCCGGGCGGGCCCCGGCGGATCGACGACTGACCGGCCATGCCCGTCCCCTCGTAGAGGGTTCGCCCGGCCATCTCCAGGCCCTGCGTGTAGGCCTTCGGGTCGTGGGGCAGGACGTCGAGGACCCTGACCCTCAGTTGCTCGACCGGCTCCGCGGCGGATCCGGCCTGCGTGCGCACCGGTGAGCGGTCGTCAGCCGTACAGGAGGAGAGCAGTGCGGAGCCTGCGAGGACCGCGGCCGCGAGGGCCGGGAGTACGCGCGTCCGCGCGCACCTGACCGTCGGCCGGGAGCCGCGAACCGCCACACCGGGGCTCCCGCGCCGACGACCGCCTGGCCGACGGCGCGGCACCCGCCGGGCGCGTCCCGCACCGGCTGCGGCGCCCTCTCCGCGGTCAGTGATGGTCTCCGCCTTCCTGGGCAGCCACCGACGTGGTGTCCTTTCCCGACGGTGCGGCCGGCGCAGGGAAGGCGCCGATCGTCGCCGGCCGGCCGCGGCGGCGGAGCCGCGGCCGGAGCCTGAGCAGCCGGAGCCGCTCCCTGCGTCCCGAGGCCTGGGGACGGTACCCGTAGCCGTACTGCTCGATGTCGCCCTTGGCGGGCACCATGTTGAGGACGCTGCCGAGCACGGTGGCGCCGACGTCTTGCAGGGTGCGCACGGCGTCGGTGACCTGGCCACGGGAGGTCTTCCCGTACCGGGCGGCCAGCAGGTAACCGTCGACCGCCGAGGCCATCGCCGGTGTGTCCGCGACCGGGAGGACCGGCGCGGTGTCGATCACGACATGGTCGAATCTGTCGGCGAGCGCGCGCACCACGCCGCGGAACTGCTCCGAGCCCAGCATCTCCGCAGGGTTCGGCGGCAGCACCCCGCTGGCCAGCACCGAGAACGCGCCCGCCGACTGCATCACGTCCTCGGCGTTCGCCTGGCCGATCATCACGGTGGTCAGCCCGGCGTCCTGTACCAGCCCGAGCGCGGAGGCCACGCTGGGGCGCCGCAGGTCGGCGTCGACCAGGCAGACCGAGGAACCGAACTCGGCCAGGGAGGACGCCAGGTTGATCGAGATGCTCGTCTTCCCCTCGGCGGACACTGCGCTGGTGACCGCGATGACCTTGGGCGGAGCGTCGATGTCGACGAACCGGAGGTTGGTGCGCAGCCGTCTGAAGTCTTCCGCCCGCCGGCCGAACGCGTCGTCGTCCGCCGCCACCGTGTGCCGGGAAGCACTCTGGTCGAGGGCGACGCTGCCGAGTACGGCCGGTCCGCCGGCCTCGGCGAGACACCGGGTGAGGTCGTTGCGGCTGCGCACCGAGGTGTCCAGCGACTCCCGCGCGACCGCCAGGCCGGCACCGAGCCCCAGTCCGGCCACGAGGCCGAGTGCGAGGTTGAGCACCAGGTTGGGGGAGGTCGGCGTCTTGGGTTTGGTGGCGTAGCCGGTGATGCTCAGCCGGACGGGCGAGAGCCGGGAGCCCTCCGGTCGTTCGATCTTGGCGATGACCTCGGCGAAGCGGTGGGCGACCGCGTTGCTGATCCGGGCCGCCCGGGCGGGTTCGGTGTCGGTGACGGTGATCTTGAGGAGTACCGTTTCGAGAGGCACTTCCGTGGTGATCTTCCGAGCCAGCTGAGAGGGCGTCATGTCCAGGCGCAGAAGCTCGGAGACCGGTCCGGTCACGTAAGGACTGGTGACCACTTCCGCGTAGGAGCGGACGCGAGCCTGGGCGAAGCTGTTGCCCTGATTGAGCTTGACCGTGTCGTCCCAGTCCTGGAGCGACACGAAGAGGGTCGAGGTGGCCTGGTACTGCGGTGTGGTGGTGTGGGTGACGAACACGCCGACCGCTGTTCCCAGCAGGCCCAGCGCCGCGATGATGCGCCAGCGCCTGACCAGGAACCGAAGGTAGTCGGACAGATCCAAGATATCCATCCCAGGTATGCAAAACGGCAGCAACATTTACATTCGGTAGCTGCGTGATCTTATCTGCGATACATGGTCAAAACGTGCCATCTCTCGCCGAGTCGGCCGGAGCCGCCCTCGCCGTCGGCCAGGCGTGCGTTCCCGCATCGCCGGCCCGGAACCGGATCCCGTGCCGCTGACCAGCCGGATCAGCCGGTGCACGGACCGCTCGGGAGCGCGCTGGCCCGCAGGGGAAGCACCAGGGGCTGACGCAGCACGAAGGCGGAACGGTCCGCGGGACGCTCCAGCAAGTGGAGTACGAGGGTGCGTGCGGCGCCCGCGGGCAGCTCGACGTCGAGGGTGAAGACCGGGTGGCCCCGCTCGGCGCCGTGGCTGAGCTGAGCGGAGCGTCCGTCCAGGGTGGCACCGGACAAGGTGGCGCCGGCACTGGCGTAGTAGGACACCAGGAGGCGGTTGTCACCGGGCCGGGTGTCGTAGGGCGGGTCGTCCACCCGCTGGACGACGTACGGCGGGAGTCCCGAGGCGGGAGCCCGGTTGGCGAGGCGCACCGTCACGGTGACCTCGCGCCGGCCGTCGACGCACCGGCCCGGTACCCACATGAGCCGGCGCTCGAGGTAGTAGTCGAGCTTCGTACCCGCCGCGTTGTTGACGACCAGTCCGGCCAGTGGAGCGGATCCCTTGGGCAGGGCCCCGCCGAACGACCGCGCCAGGAGCTCGCGCTGCTCCGCCGCGTGCCCACTCCACACCTTGATCCGCCCGTCTCCCAACTGCCGGTGCAGTGCCGAGAAGAGTGCGGTCCGGCGCGTGGGGTCCGTCGACGCGCCGAGCAGCCGGATGGCCACCGTGCGCGCCACGTCGAGGAAGTACGCCTTGCGCCGCTTGAAGTCCGGGTGGAGCGCGTAGCTGGCGCGCTCGCTGAGGTCGACGACGTTACGGGCGGTGACGGCGCTCCCGTCGGGCAGCCGGGCGGGGCCGGAGGCGGTGAGGAGCCCGGCGACCGCACCGGGGTCCAGACCGAAGGCGCCGTCCACCCTCTGGCCGCTGTGCCGCTGCCACGCCGCGGCCCAGATCCGCGCCGCGTACGGGAAGTGCGGGCTCATGTTGGAGTTGACCCAGGTCCGGGTCGGGGCGCTGGGACCGTAGAGCCCGTTGAAATCCGCTCCCAGGTCGACGTCCGCATGGGCTTCGCTCAGCTCGGTGTCGTTGCCGAAGTGCTCGAAGCTCAGCCGGCCCCGCTCCGCCCTGAGCACCGCGAAGGCTCCGGGCAGCCCGCCCGTTCCACGAGCCTCGGCGGTGTTCTCGAACACCGCCAGATACCGTCGCGGGCCGTCGGCTCCGAGCATCGAGGGCATCAACCGGGCCGCCGCGGCGGCATCGTGAGCCAGGGGGGTGATCCGGTCGAGCTGCCGGGCGAGTTCGGTGCGCGCCCGGTCGGTGGCCGGCAGCCAGGTGCCGTGGGGGAGGCCGTCGACGTCGGCACGCACCCTCGATGCGCTGTGCGAGGCCTGTTCCAGAAGGGGTGCCACACGGCGCAGCGCGGAGAGGTTCAGGTGCCGGCCGTCGTCGGTCCCGGTGGAATCGAGTTCCGCGACGGTGTGCGCCAGGGGAGGGAGCACGTCGTGGGTCAGCCGGGCGGAGGCCTCCGCGATACCGCGCACCGTACGGAGGGGGCCGCCGAGAACCGGCAGATGAGCCGCCGGGAACCAGGCGGGGCCGGTCGTGAGCCGATGAGCCCGGGCGGCGTGGCCGCCGGCGTCGCGCACCGCGTCCTGCACGGTTGCGGTCAGCGCCGCAGGCGGGCCGGCAGCGACGGCCGGGGTTGCCGCGGGCTGCGCGAGGTGCCGCCGCAGCGTCTCCAGGCTTCGCTGGGCGGCCATCAGCTCATTCCGGGCGAGCACTCCGGTGACCGCGATCCAGGCGGCACCGGCCAGAACCAGTGCGGCCGCGGCGTACAGCGGCATCCTGACGCGCCGGTCGCGCAGCAGGCGGACGACGACGGCGGGCGGGACCCACTCCTTGTACCGGCGCGGATTCCACCGGGCCCGCGCCGCACCGAGCGAGGATTCCTGCTCCTGCGACGCACCACGGCGAGTCTCGGACATCTGATGTCACTCCCTGGCTGATCTCGTTCGCTGGGGCCGTGGGCTCCCGCAACGCCCGGTGGGCGGCAGGCTGTGGAGGTGAACCCTCGCGCTGGAGCCGGCTCAGTAGGCGCCGTCACCGCGCAGCACGGCGGGGAGGGTCCGGCAGAGGATCGCCAGGTCGAGCCTGATCGACCAGGTGTCGACGTACTCGAGATCCAGACGCAGGGCGTCCTCCCAGGCGAGGTCGGAGCGTCCGCTCACCTGCCACAGTCCGGTGATCCCGGGGCGGACCAGCAGGCGGCGCCGGGCCTCCCCGGTGAACGCCGAGTCCACGACCGGGAGCGGACGGGGACCGACCAGGGACATCTGCCCCCGCAGCACATTGACCAGCTGCGGCAACTCGTCCAGGGAGTAACGCCGCAACCAGCGCCCGGCCCTGGTCACCCGCGGGTCCTCGCGGATCTTGAAGAGGTGCCCGTCGGCCTCGTTGGACTCCGCCATGGCGTCGCGCATCCGCTCCGAACCGACGTGCATCGTCCGCAACTTCAGGACGTGGAACTCCTTGCCCCGCCAGCCGGTGCGGCGCTGGCGGAACAGCAGCGGGCCCGGACTGTCGAGCTTCACCGCGACGGCGGCGGCGATCAGCACCGGCGCCACGAACAGGAGCAGTGCGGCGGCCCCCGCGCAGTCGATGAACCGCTTGGCGGCCCGGACTCCGCCGTGCGCACGCCCCCGGGGAGCGGGCGGGTGAGGGGCCGCCTTCGCAGCGGATACCGGCATCGCGCATCCCTTCGTCTTCTGCGGCGGAACGGGTGAAAGGTGTCCTGGTTCGGGCGCATTGGGGCCCGCAGAACATCCCAATCGGATCATCTCTGACTAAGGAATAGAAGCACGACATTGATCCACGCTTCGGCAATGACGCCGAAGCCCGCCCTCGCCATCAGCCTGGGCGGGGCGGCCGAGAGGACCTGCATGCGTGCGGTAGTGACGGGTGGGGCCGGGTTTCTCGGCTCCCATTTGTGTGAACGATTGCTACAGGCGGACCACGAAGTCGTCTGCGTGGACAACTTCCTGACGTCCGGCCCCGAGAACATCGAGCACCTCATGGGCGACCGGCGCTTCGAGTTCCGCCACCGGGACATCACCGAGGGCCTGGACGAGCCGGGGCAGGTGGACACCGTCTTCCACATGGCGTCACCGGCGTCGCCCGTGGACTATCTGAGACTGCCCCTGGAGACGCTCCGGGTGGGCTCGGCCGGCACCTGGCACGCCCTGGACCTGGCCGCCGCCAAGGGCGCCCGCTTCCTGCTGGCCTCCACCTCGGAGTCGTACGGCGACCCGCTGGTCCATCCGCAGCCGGAGAGCTACTGGGGACATGTGAACCCGGTGGGCCCGCGTTCGGTGTACGACGAGGCGAAGCGCTTCGGTGAGGCACTGACGATGGCGTACCGCAGGAGCCGCGGCGTGGACGCCAAGATCGTGCGCATCTTCAACACCTTCGGTCCGCGGATGCGCCCGGACGACGGGCGGGCGATCCCCACCTTCATCCGCCAGGCGCTGAGCGGAGAGCCGATCACGGTCACCGGCGACGGCAGCCAGACCAGGTCGCTGTGCTACGTCGACGACGTGGTCGAAGGCCTGCTGCGCATGCTTGCCTGCGACCACGGCGGACCCGTCAACCTGGGCAATCCCCATGAGGTCTCCATGCTGGAACTGGCGCAGTGGATCGGCAAGCTCACCCGGTCCCGCTCCGAGATCACGCTCGTCCCCCGTCCCCAGGACGACCCCGAGCGGCGGCGCCCGGACATCGCCCTGGCCCGCGAGCTGCTGAACTGGGAACCCACGACTCCCGTGGAACGCGGCCTGTGCGACACCGTCATGTACTTCCGCCACCGTCTGTCCGTCGGGGACTGCGCCGGGAGCGGCCCGCTGCCGGCCGGATCCACGCCGAGCTCCGCCGCCGCCTCATGACCGCCCCTCCGAGCAGCGCGACGATGCCGGTGACCGCTCCCGTGGTCGAATGCCTCGGTGTGCCCATCACCGCGCACACCCGCGACAGTGCGGCCCGCCATGTCGTGGACCTGGCCGGCAGGGTGCGCGAGGCACGGCAGGGGCTCACCGAGGAACCCGGCGCCTCCGGCAGCCGGCGTGGCAGCGACGTGCACCTGTCCAACGCCTACACGCTCGCCCTCGCCGACCGGGACCCCGGACTGCGCGACATCCTCCGCTCCGCCTCCCTGAACCTGCCCGACGGGCAGCCGGTCGTGTGGGCCAACCGACTCCTCCACCCCACCGCGGTACTGCCGAGCACACGTGTGTACGGCCCCGACCTCCTCACGGACGTCTTCGCCCTGACTCAGCACACGGAAGTGAACCACTACCTTCTCGGCTCCACGCCCCAGGTGCTCGACGCACTCCACCGGGAGCTGCGGCGGCGCTATCCCGGGGCGCGGATCGTGGGCACCTGCTCCCCGCCGTTCCGGCCCCTGCACGTCCATGAACGGCGCCAGCAGGTGGAGCAGATCCGTTCCGCCGCGGCGGACATCGTCTGGGTCGGACTCGGCACGCCGAAGCAGGACCGCTGGGCCGCCGAACTGTGCGACGCCCTGCCCGTGGTGGCCGTGGCCGTGGGCGCGGCCTTCGACTTCGTCGCCGGCAACAAGCCGCAGGCACCGCACTGGATGCGGCACAACGGGCTGGAATGGCTGTTCCGGCTCGGCTGTGAACCACGCCGTCTGTGGCGCCGGTACCTGTTCGGCAACGCGCGCTTCGTCCACGGGGTGGTGCGCCAGGCGTCCCGCCCGGTGCGAACGGGCAGCGCTGTGCTGGCCGGAGGACCCGGTCGCCTGAACCCGGGCGGACTCGCCCGCCACCGCCGGGAGATCCCGGCCCCGATCCCCGAGGGGCGGCCATGACGACCCCACCGGTCACACCCTCGATGGGGGAGTTGCAGCAGCGCGAGCACGGAGCCGGGCACGACTACGCGGCGGGCTCCCCCCACATTCGCCACCACACCATTCGCGACCGGCTGGTCGCGGACCTGCACACCCTGGTCCAACAGGTCACCGACCGGAACGGTCAGTGCCGGGTGCTCGAACTGGGTGCCGGACACGGCACCTTCACCGATCACCTGGTGGCGGCGGGCGCGCAGGTCACTGTGACGGAGATGAGCGAGCCGAGCGTCCGTTTCCTCCAAAGCCGCTTCCGGCACAACCCCCGGGTCACCGTGATCCACGACAAGGACGGCACCGCGGCCTGCCGGGTCGGGCCGCTCGACGCCGTGGTGTGCGTCTCCGTGCTGCACCACATCCCGGACTACCTCGGCACCGTCAAGCAGCTCATCGAGAACATCGTTCCCGGCGGCGCGTTCCTCAGCGCCCAGGACCCCTTGTGGTATCCGCGCCGGTCCCGGGTGTCGCTGAGCCTGGACCGCAACGCCTACTTCCTCTGGCGCCTCGGCCAGGGCGAGCTCCGGCGCGGGCTCGCCACCCGCCTGCGCCGCGTACGCGGCGTCTACGACGACACCAATGAGGCCGACATGGTCGAGTACCACGTCGTCCGCGACGGCGTCGACGAGGATGCCCTGCGTGACCTGCTCGCACCCCACTTCGTGACGGTGGAGGTCCGGCGTTACTGGTCCACCCAGTCGGGGTTGCTTCAGGCCGTCGGAGAGCGCCTCTTCCCGCCGACGACCTTCGGCCTTCTCGCCACGGAACGCGTGTGACGCGCATGGCGGCGAGACACCTCAGCCGGCGGATCAAGCTGAAGACCGCGGAGGTCGCAGTGCCGTGGCTGACCCGTATCCGCCCTGTTCGCGGTCTGGAGCGGTTCGGCAGCGACTACGGAGGATGGTGGGTCCCCACCGATCTGATCAGCCGGGATTCCGTCGTCTACGCGGCAGGTGCGGGCGAGGACGTCAGCTTCGACCTCGCCCTCCTGCGGCGCTTCGGCTGTGAGGTCTGGGCCATGGATCCCACACCCCGCTCGATCGCGTTCGCCAGAGGAGTCACCGAACCGCGATGGCACTTCCTCCCCTTCGGGATGTGGAAGGAGGACACGGTGCTGCATTTCCATCCCCCCGCCGATCCCGCGCACGTGTCCCACTCCGCCACCGAGGTCCGCGGCCGCGGGCCCGGGTTCGACGCCCAATGCCACACATTGACCACCTTCATGAAGATGCTGGGACACCAGCGGGTCGACCTGCTGAAGATGGACATCGAAGGAGCCGAAGGACCAGTGCTGGACAGGATTCTCGCCGAGGGCACACTGCCACGAGTGCTCTGCATCGAATTCGACACTCCGCAAGGCCCCTGGTCCCTGCGCCGGCGGCTCCGCCGACTGGAGGACGCCGGTTACGTGGTGCGCCACGCGGAGGCCCGCAACTACACCCTCACCCACGGCTGATGGCTCCCGGCACGGCTCTGCGGCACGGCTCGTCGTCCTTGCGCGTCGCCGTGGTCCACAGCTTCTACGGTTCAGCCACTCCCAGCGGCGAGAACCAGACCGTGACCGATCAGCTGGCGGCCCTCGCCGGAGCGGGGCACGAGGCACACCTCGTGGCCGCGCACACCGACGAACTCGCCCGCTCCCCGTTCTACCCGCTGCGTGCCGCCGTCACCGTGAGCAGCGGACGAGGCCGGTCCCCCCTGGCCGACCTGCGGAGGCTGCGCCCGGACGTGGTCCATGTGCACAACCTCTTCCCGAACTTCGGCAGCTCCTGGCTGCGGCGCTGGCACGGCCCCGTCGTCGCCACGGTGCACAACTACCGGCCGTTGTGCGCCGCCGCCACGTTGTACCGGGACGGCGCGATGTGCACCCGGTGCCCCGACGGCGACCGGTGGGCCGGGCTGCGGAACGGCTGCTACCGCAGCTCGCCCGTGGCGACCGCGCCGCTGGCGTGGGCCGGGCGCCGCGGAGCCGTCGCCCATCCACTGCTGCGCCGCGCGGACCGTGTCGTGGTGCTGTCCGCGACCAGCCGCCGGATGTACATCCGAGCCGGGATCGAACCGGAGCGGCTGGACCTCGTGCCCAACTCCACCACCGACGCCGCACTCGAGGCCCCCGCGGAGACGGTCCGGCGCAGCACCGGCACGGACGAGGCCGCCTGGGTCTTCGCCGGGCGTCTGAGCCCGGAGAAGGGACTGCTGGAGCTGTTGGGCCGCTGGCCGGCCGGAGAACGCCTGGACGTGGTGGGTGACGGCCCCCTGCTCGACGACTGCCGCCTGGCCGCACCGCGGTCGGTCCGCTTCCTCGGCGCGCTCGACCACGGCGAACTGCGGCGGCGGCTGCCTTCCTGGCGGGGCCTGATCTTCCCCAGCCGCTGGCTGGAGGGCGCCCCCCTGATCTATCCGGAGGCACTGGCCGCCGGGCTCCCGGTGCTGGCGTTCACCGGTTCGGCCGTCGCGGACTCGGTGCGGGAGCAGGGCACGGGCGCGGTGGTGGACTGGGACGAACCATTGGACGCGGCGCTCCGCCGCGCCGCCGAGTGCTTCCCCTCGCTGCGCCGAAGCTGCCGGGAGGTGTTCCTGGGTCATTACACGCAACAGGTCTGGGCGGAGCGCATCGAGGCCGTGTACGCCGCCGCTCTCGCGCACCGCGCCGGCACCCGGCCCGTCCCGGCCGCGGGCCGGGCGGGCACAGCGGGGAACACGACGTGCTGAAGGCCGGGCAGCAGGCGAGGATCGTGATCGTCCAGCCCTATGTGCCCAGCTACCGGACCGGATTCTTCGAACGTCTCGGGAGTGATCTCCGGACCGAGGGATGCACCCTCGACGTGCTGCACGGTCCTCCGCCACCCTCCCATGTGGCACGGCAGGACTCTTCGCACTGCTCGGGCGCGATCCAGGTCCCGGTGCGCCGCCTGGGCGTACCCGGGGGCCGGTCACTCGTCTGGCAGCAGGTGTACCGGCGAGCGGCCTCCGCCGATGTCGTCGTGCTGGAACAGGCGTTGCGCAATCTCGAGGCGTATCCGCTCCTTCTCCGGCAGCAGCTGGCGCGCATGACCGGTGGTCGCACTCCGCGTGTCGCGCTGTGGGGCCACGGCCGTACGTACACCAAGCCGGTGAGTCGGGTGGAGACCGCCGCCAAGGACGCTCTCACCCGGCGCGCCTCATGGTTCTTCGCCTATACCGAGGGCGGAGCCGACCACCTCGCCGCCGGGGGCTTCCCGCGGCGGCGCATCACCGTGGTACGCAACTGCGTGGACACGGTGGCGCTCGCCGAGGCCCGCGAGCGGGCGGGTACACCCGGGACCCGGGAGTTCGCCGAAGCGGCGGCCCTGCGGTCGCGCCACGGGCTGCTGCCCGGACGGACAGCCCTGTTCGTGGGCGGGCTGGACGCTCCCAAGCGGATCCCCCTGCTGCTGGAGTCTGCCTGGCGCATCGCCGAAGCCCTGCCGGGATTCCGGCTGCTCGTGGCGGGGGACGGTACCGATCGGCCCTTGGTGGAGGCCGCGGCTGCCGCTCCCGGGAGCCCGGTGGTCCCCCTGGGGCACATGACGGGAAGACAGGTGGCGCTGCTCGGAGCGGTGTCGGACATCATGCTGATGCCGGGCCGGGTGGGACTGTGCGCGGTGGACTCGTTCGTCCTGCGGACACCCGTCGTCACCACGGACTGGCCCTGGCACGCACCGGAATTCGAGTACCTGCGGAACGGCCACAACGCCGTCATCACGTCCGACGACCCGGTGGTGTACGCGGCGGCGGCGCAGGCACTGCTGACCGACCGGGCCCGTCTCGCCTCCCTCCGAGCGCGCTGCCGGGAGGACGCCGGCTCCTATACGACCGGCGCCATGGCCGCACGTTTCCGCGAAGGGCTGCTCCGGCTGCTCAGTGAGACGCGCAGACGCGGCGGACACGCTGCCGTGCGGCAGTGAGCTTCTCAGGCACCACGCAGAGCGGGGACGGCTGCGGCGATCGGCGACACGCGATTTCCGTGCCGACGACCGGGCGGGTGATGCGGGCCGCAGTCCGGGGTGTGGCACCGAAGGCGGTCCGGTGCGGGACTGTAGCGTCGCTCGCGTGTCCGTTGTGAAGAGCGTTGCCAGATCGGTCATCGGCGCCGTCAACCGCCCCGTCGCCAAGGCCCGCTTCGCGCACGCGGTGAGGTCGGGGCCCCTCCTCAAGATCGAAGTGGGAAGCTTCCGGGGGCGTCGGCCCGGCTGGATCTGCACCGATGTCTGCTGGCACACGCGGTCCTATCTGGACGCCACCAGGACGTGGCCCGTCCGCTCCGGATCGGCGAGTCACATCTACTCCGACAACATGATCGAGCACATCCGCCTCGAGCCTGCCCGCCGCATGTTCCGTGAAGCCCGGCGCGTTCTCGCACCCGGTGGGCGCATCCGGCTGTCGACACCCGATGTCGAGCACGCTGTGCGGCTGTACCTGGCACGTGACGACGAGACCCGACGGGAGATGGAGGAGTGCCGGCGGAGGGGCTACCAGGCCGAGCATCCGGTTGATCTGCTGCGCATGACCTTCCAGGACTGCGGCCATCACGCCGGATTCCTCTGGGACTTCGACGCGGTGGAGGCGGAGCTCCGGTCGGCCGGGTTCTCCGCAGTCCGCCGTTACGCGCCCGGCCAGAGCGATGACCCGGAACTCCGGAACCTGGAGTCGCGACCCCAATTCGCCCTGATCGTCGAAGCGGTTGTCGCCTGAGCCGCCCCGTCTCGTCCTGGCGGATCATTCGACCGTCCGACCGTGCGACGACGCCGGAAAATCAGCTACTCCGAAAAGTTCGGCGCGTGCGTCAGGATCATTCCTGCGACCGTGACAGAGTGACCGGGATCTTGCATTTTCCTATGCCTCGGAGGAGGAGCTGTGAAAAGCGGGGTTGATTTGCAGCGCGCCGCGATGGCGGAAATCTGCAGCACCCGGGACGACTGGTCCTTCCACGTGACCAGCGATCCGCTGACACGGTTTCTGCGCGACCGGCGGCTGCGAACCGCGCTGCGCATGCTGCGTGTTCGGGGACTGCTCGATCCCGCGCGGCAGAGCGTGCTGATCGTCTGCGGCGGGGTGGGCGGAGAGGGCGTCTTCCTGAGCCGTTACGGCTTCAAGGACATCACGGTCAGTGATCTGTCCGAAGAGGCACTCGCCGTGTGCCGCGGCCTGGAACCGACGCTTCGAACCATGTCTCTGAACGCCGAGAACATGGCCGGGATCCCGGATTCCAGTTACGACCTGGTCCTTGTCCAGGACGGCCTGCATCACTTGCCGCGACCGGTTCTGGGTTTCACCGAGATGCTCCGGGTGGCCCGGACGGCCGTCATCGTGATCGAGCCGCACGACGGTCTGGTGGGAAGGGCCATCGGCACCGAGTGGGAACGGCATGGAGACGTCGTCAACTATGTCTTCCGATGGAATCGCTCGATCCTGAACCAGGCCACCCGCAGCTATCTGCTCTGCAAGCGGGCGATCGTGCTGCCGCACCGGATGTGGGACCACAACGTGGTCGTCGGAAAGCTGGCACGGCGCTTCCCGGAACGGTGGCGCCTGACGGTCGCCAAGACTGTCTACCGCGTGCTGCGGCCGGTGAACCGGGCCGGCAACATGATGGTCGCGGTGGTGGTGAAACCGGACGGCGACACGACACGGGGGAGTGGACTGTGAACCGCTCGCAGCGGGCCTACATCAGAGCCAGCGCCGCCCTTCCTGCCGCGATCTCCTTTCGGACGGATCTGCTGTTTCCACGCCTGGGAATGCCCGAACTGGGGCCGTTCAACGGGCAGCTCAAGCGCCAGGAGATCATCCGCGAACTGCTGGCGGCGATCGACTTCGATGAGATCGTCGAAACCGGTTCCTTCCGCGGCACCACGACGAGGTTCCTGAGCGGCGTCTCCGGCCTGCCCGTCCACTCGGCCGAGATCGCGGAGAGGTTCTACCGATACGCCGCGACGAAATGCCGCGGCCTGCCGGGCATCCACCTGTACCGCACGGATTCACGGGAGATGCTGCACATTCTCTCGAAGCGGCCGGGAAACCCCGCGCTGTTCTTCTATCTCGATGCTCACTGGCAGGAGGACGTGCCTCGCTACCAGGAACTGGAGATCATCGAGGAGCGCTGGAGCAGAGCGGTCGTGATGATCGACGACTTCCGCGTACCGGGCGACCCCGGTTATCAGTTCACCTCGTACCACGGAACTCCGCTGGACGTGAACTACCTCCCGGCACTCCCCGGCTGGGGGGCTTTCTACCCGAGGAGCGGTTCGGCGGACGAGACCGGTGCGAAGCGGGGATGTGTCGTCCTGGCAAGCCCGGAACTCGCCCCGGCCGTGGACGCGCTCGCCGGCCTGCGCGCGGGCGAACTCACCCGGCAGAGCATCCAGAACGGCTGAACCCCCGGACATGTCAGCGGCTCACCGTGCGACCCCCTCCGCCCGGCGTGAACCCGCGGAAACCGCATCCCGGTCAGCAATGATCAGCCTGCGCTGGAACATCACCGGCTCCCTGGCGGTCGTGCTGCTCCAGCTCGGGTACACGGCCTACACCGCCCGCGCCGTGGATGCCCATGCTTACGGCGCCTACGCCGTCACGCTGACCGTGGTGCCGTTCTTCGGCTACTTCGCCAACGCCGGACTGTCGGCCTGCGTCCTCCGGTCCGCGCACCTCACGCTGCCCTTCGTACGGGCCGCCAGGCGTCTCGGCATGATCTCCGGCGCCGTGTGCTTCCTTCTGGTGGAAGCCGTGGCCCCGGTCTTCGGCTCCTTCTTCCACATGCCGGAGCTCACCCTCATGACGCGTCTGCTGGCCTGCGTGTTCCTCGTGCAGCCGAGCGCCAACGTGACCGTCACGGCCATGCGTCGCGCGGGTGCGGCCCCGATGGCGGTGCTGACCGAGACGCTCGGCCAGACGGTGGGGGTGGCAACGGGAGCGGCTCTCCTCGTATGCGGCTGGAACCCCTTCGGGCTGGCCCTCGCGCAGCCGGTCGCGGCGGCGGTGGCCCTGGCCGCGGGCACGGCCTGGCTCGCTCACCGGCCACCGCCTCCCGGGCCCCGGGTCAGGGCTCGCGACCTGCTCGCCCCGTCGGGATTCATGACGAGCCACAGCCTGGGGCAGTTCGTCACCAACAACATCCCGCTGTGGGCTTCGGGCCGACTGCTCGGCGCGGGCGCCGCAGGATCGTACTCCCGGGCATTCCTCTTCACCGGACTGCTGCTGACGTTCCTGTACCAAGGGATCAACTGGGCGGTGACTCCGCTACTCGCCGAGCGGCGCGCCGAAGGGCTCACCGGCCGGGACGTGCAGCGAACGCTGTGCGCGGCGTCGGCCGTGGCGTTCGTGGGGTTCGGTGTCGCGGCAGGCATCGGGCCGGCGGTCCTCCGCCTGCTGCTGGGACCGGGCTGGGAGTCGGCCGTGGCGCTGGTGCCCGTCCTGTCGGCGGGGGCAGCCATGACCTTGCTGTGCTACTGCGGAGGGTTGATCGACCAGGTGCGAAGCGCGCCCCGGGCCCTCCTCGGCACGCTGTCGGCCACGGTCGTGGCGACCGCGGCCGGGGTTGCCGCAGCCGCGTCGGCGCGGTCCCTTCCGCTGGTCGCGGCCGCGGCCGCAGCAGGGCAACTGGTGGGCCATTGCGTACAGCTGGCGGCCTGGCGCCGCGCCGGCCTGATGCGGGCCGGCGCCGCCCTGCGCATGCACGGGGTGCACCTCGCCGTCGGGGCGGCACTCGGCGGAGCTGCCGCGCTCGGCTCGGCGGACCGTTCCCCGGCGGTGGCCCTGGGGCACGGACTGTTCGCCATGGTGCCGGTCGTGCTGGGGTGCGTGCTGCTGCGCCGCTGGATTCCCGCGTTCACGGTTGCCGTCGCCGCAGGTCTGCTGGGGAGCCGTGGATCACGCACGTCCCGGCTGCCGTCCTCCGCAGCCACGGATCCGTCCGACCGGGGCTGATCACACGCGCCCAAGCGCACCGTCAGCCGTGCTGCCGTGTCGCCCCGCCCGAGCGGCTTCGCGAAGGAACACCACGTCACACTGCAGCAGCTGCCCGGTGCGGTGGTCGCTGAAGCCGGGCACCAGTGCCGCCAGGGTCATCCCGTACCGGCGCTGTGCGATCCCCAGGGCCTCCTCCAGGAGCAGACCTCCCTCGTACAGCGGGACACACGAGACTTCCATCTGCAGTCCGCTGCACTGACGGACGCGGTCCACGGCCCCTTCCAGGACGGCTCCTTCGTATCCCTGGACGTCGAGTTTCAGGAACACGCGCTCCTCGGGTCCGGCCAGGTGCGGCCAGAGGGTGTCGAGGCGCCGCTGCTCGGCTTGCTGGACGTCCACGTAGCGGGACTCCGGGCAGGCCTCCGTGTGCCGGGACAGCATGGGCAGCACGGAACTGCTGGCCGCTCCGTTACCGGCCACGTTGATGTCGACGGTGCGATCACTGTCGCCGAGCGCATAGGGAGACACCGTCCACAGCGGGTCCGCCGCAGCCCGGCGGCGCAACGTCCGCTGGGGCTCGTGGAGCGGCTCGAACGAGACGATCCTCCCTCGGTATCCGAAGCGCCTGAGCATCGCCGCGTACTGACCACGGTTCGCCCCCACGTCGAGCACCACATCGATGCGGCTGCGGCAAATGAGCTGCACGACGCGGTGGTCGGGTGAGCACTGCGGAAACCGGTTCACGTCAAGGCCGAAGCGCTGGGCGGCGAGACGGGCGCGATGAAGGAGAGTCATCGTCCCATTCTCGGGGTTGATCCCGTTCCATCCCGGTATTCACCGTCTTCCGGATACCCGTCCATTCCTGCCGTTTCATCATGCTGCGGTCGACGAGCGGTTTCCGCGGCCCACCGCCGGACCGGTCTGCCGCGTCGGCACGCAGCTGCCACAGACACAATCCGAGCAGAACGCCTTGCTCGGGGAACGGAGAGTACGAGACGAAGAGCACGAGATGGGAGACGACCACCAGCCGCAGTGCGGGCGTGCCGTTGCCGACGCCACCGAGCCGCCGCCACAGGAGGAGGTACAAGGCCAGCAGCGTGAGCAGTCCCACCACCCCCAGGCGAAGCAGGACATGCAGGTAGAAGTCGTGCGGGGAGACGGAGATCACCACGCCCCCGACCCACCGGTCGTAGCCGGAGCCGAACGGACTGCCCAGCAGCCATTCGACCAGGGTCTTCGGCCCTTTCAGCAGTTCCTGCCAGCCGAGAACCCGCCATGCGAAGGTGCTGTTCTCGTCCTGAGTCTCCAGGAAGGAGCCGGCGAGGACGCTGCCGACCCTGCCGAACATGCCGGCGGCGAACACCAGCGTGACCACGCATGACGAGAACAGGGCTGCCGCCGCGCAGGCCAGGCGCTGACCTGCCCGGGCGGGAACCATTGCCCACCCCACGACAGCCATCACGATGACGATCGCCCAGACGGTCCGGTGCTGCAGCAAGACCACGAGGACCAGACACAGCAACGCCGGCAGGACCTTCCTGCGGCCGCCGTCCGTCGTCCGGCCTTCCCGCCGCCCCCGGTCGCCTCCGGGGCCGTGCTCCACGGGCCTGGCCGATGCGGACGAGTTCCCGCCCTTCCCGCCCCATGGGCACAACAGGAGTACCGCGCTCTGCGCGAGGACCAGCGCAGACCTGGCCGGAACCGGCCTCGGGTCGTACACCTGCCCTCCCACGGTGGCGGCGTCGACGACCGAATGCAGTCCCGTGTTCACCCATCCGGCCAGGCTCAGTGCGGCGTACGCGGCCGCTGAGACCAGCCACAGCCGTACGACGACCCGGGCCCTGCCGGCGTGCAGGGGCGCGGTCGCGACATACAGGGCCGAGGCGAAGAACTGCCAGAAGTAGACGCGGGCGTCATTGGCGGCGGAGGTCAGCCCGAATGTGCCGGTTCCGCGCTGGATCGACCATGCGATCAGGCACACGACGGCCAGCAGGAGCAGCAACTCCGCCCGCGGCGGCGCCCCCCGCCGCAGCAGCCGGGCGCCGGCCACGAGCACGGCACAGGCGGCCAGCAGATCACTCGGGAGGAGGCTGAAGCCGACATCGAGGAACGGCGTCTCACCGCCTGCGGCGATCGCCCACACCTGTACGCCCAGGAGAAGACCGACGGCAATGTTGCAGTGCTGCGTGAAGATCCACAACAGGACGGCGAAGAGCGCCAGTCCCAAGAAGAGGGTCTGAGTCATGTCCGAGGCGACGGCGAGGTGCTGCACCGGTGGTCCGTCCTGGGGGAGGTGAAGAGCCGCAGGCGGGAGCACGTGGCAGCGCACCGCGGCTGTGGGGGGCGCTTCAGAGGGGCAGGTGATCCTTCGCCACCGACGCTGGCGATGGTGGCGCGGGTACGCCGCCGGCCGGAGACCGTCGTGCCCACATCGCGGTGACGAACGTCCTCGCGTACGGGGAGCAGAAGAGGAGCGGCGACCAGACCCCGAAATGACGACGGCAGAAGCGCCACCAGGGCCCGAGGGGCTGTTCCCGCACCGATGTTGCCCGGCGCAGGGCGGTGCGCACCGTGATCCCGGTCGCCCGCGACGTGCCGGGGGCGAACGGCGGGTGGTCGTCGCAGACACCTACGTGACCCGGGGCCAGCAGAACCGGGATGCCGGCCTTCCGTGCCCGCAGTCCGTAGTCGCTGTCCCCCATACGGTGCGGGAACGCGGGGTCCAGGTCTCCAAGTGACCGTCGCGCCGCACGGGTGACGAGAACCGCGTTGCCGTTGCAGGAGTCGCAGGCCACGGGCCGGCGGGGGTCCGGTTCGACCCGCTCGAGACGCGGCGGGCGCCAGCGGGCGCGCAGGAGCCGGTAGCCACCGTAGGTGGTGCGGCCGCCGTCGGCGGAGAGCATGGCACCGACGACCACGGACGCCCGATGGAGCGGGGTGGCGGTGTGCAGCAGCACGGCGAGCGCGTTCGCGGAGAGGACCACGTCATCGTTGAGCCACAGCACGTGAGCGCCGGGGTCCGCGCGTGCCGCCGCCATGGCCGTGCCCGTACCCCAGTACACATCGGGATCCGCCCTGACCACATCGGTCCCCGGAAAGGCGGCGCGTACGGCGGCACCCGTTCCGTCGGTACTTCCGGCGTCGACGAGGTGCACGGTCAGGGACGTCCCGGGCGGCAGACCGGTCTGCCTGTGCAAGGACGCCAGGGCCGCCAGAGTCTGCGCCCGGCGATTGTGACAGGTCATCAGGACGGCCACCTTCGGTGCAGCCGGACTCTCCGTACGTGTCACCGCCCGACCAACTCCGGCGCCGTCGGAGCGGCGGGCGCGCCGACGGAGGCGGCAGGCGCCGGTGACAGGGCCGCGATCTCGGCGTCGACCATGAGCCGCGCGAGCTCCGGGGCGCGCACCGTCGGGCGCCATCCCAGGACCCGCTCGGCCTTGGAGGCGTCTCCGACGAGATCGTCCACCTCGGTCGGTCTCAGGTATCGCTCGTCGAACCGCACATGGTCGCGCCAGTCGAGGCCGACGTGGGCGAAGCACTGCTCGACGAAGTCGCGCACGCTGTGGCTGACGCCGGTGGCGACCACGTAGTCGTCGGGTTCGTCCTGTTGCAGCATCCGCCACATGGCCTCGACGTATTCCGCCGCGTATCCCCAGTCCCGCCGGGCGTCGAGGTTGCCCAGGTAGACGACGTCCTCCAGGCCGGCCTTGATGCGTGCGGCGGCCGTGGCGACCTTGCGGGTGACGAAGGTCGGCCCGCGGCGAGGAGACTCGTGGTTGAACAGGATGCCGTTGACGGCGTACATCCCGTACGCCTCCCGGTAGTTGCGCGTCGCCCAGTACGCGTACACCTTGGCGACCCCGTACGGGGAGCGGGGGTGGAATGGGGTGCCCTCGTGCTGAGGCGGCGGGGAGGCACCGAACATCTCGGAGCTGGATGCCTGGTAGAACCGGCAGGGCAGGCCCGTCGTCCTGACCGCCTCGAGCAGCCGCGTGGTGCCCAGCCCGGTGGAGTCCCCGGTGAACTCCGGCTCGTCGAAGGACACCCGTACGTGCGACTGGGCAGCCAGATGGTAGACCTCGTCGGGCCGCAGGCGCTCCAGAAGCCCCGCGATCCGGGTTCCGTCGGTCAGGTCGCCGTAGTGCAGGAAGAGGCGGGCCTCGGGGTCGTGCGGATCTCGGTAGAGATGCTCGATGCGCTGCGTGTTGAAGGTCGAGGCGCGGCGGACGATTCCGTGCACCACGTATCCCTTCTCCAGAAGCAGCTCTGCCAGGTAGGAGCCGTCCTGACCGGTGATGCCGGTGATGAGCGCGGTCTTGTCCGTCACGCCGATTCCTTTGCTGGGCTGTTGAGGGCTGGGGACATGCACCTGGGTGGTGGGGGAGGGAGGACGGCGGTACGGCTCACCTCCTGGCGACCAGTGACTTGGGGAGCCCCGCGAAGCGTTCGAACCAGATGGTGGAAGCGGGGAAGTAGGACCGCATCTCGGACGCGGACAGCAGCTCGACCTCCTGGACGTCCCGGGTGGCCCGAGCACGCCCCGCGCGGGGGACGTGTCCGTGCCCCCAGCGCCGGGAGACGGCGACGCGGGCCGGGAACGGGAGCCATTGCAGCCCTGGGAACAGCCAGTGGGGTTCGACGGGGAAGTAGCGGTAGGGGGTCTGTACCCAATGGTGTTCGGCGTGGCTGTGCACCGTGTCGGCGAACTGCTGCCGCCGGTGGTGTCCTCCCAGGTGTTCCAGGACGGAGTTGGAGTACACGAGGTCGAATCGCCGGGTGCCCAGGCGCGTCGACAGCGAGAGGTCGCACGCGTCCCCGACGACCGGCGTGATTCCGGACTCGGGGTGCAGGGCCGTGCGCGGGTCGAGGTTGACGGTCACCACGCGGGCCGGCCGAACGGGTGCGACACGCCAGCCGGCCGGGGTGCCGCCGAGGTCGAGGACGTGCATCTCCGCCAGGTCGGGAAAACACCGCAGCAGTTCCTCCCAGCGCTTGGCACGAGCCGTGTGGGCAAGGGATCCGGCCCTGGTGGGGTCGGCGATCTTCGTCCTCAGCATGCTGCTTCCTCTTGGCCAGGTGGCGTGCGGCGCTGTCCGTCACGACGGTCACACGCCTTCTTCTCCGGCAGGGCCGGCAGGAGGACGGGGTGCGGTCCGAACTCCGGCACCTCGGGCGCCTCCGGCACCCCGGCAAGAATACGGAAATCAGCGCTATCATCCGCTTCATACATTTGTGTCGCGTTTTCAGGCGTTATGCACTGGCCCTGACGCCCCGTCCGAGAAGGAGGGCAACGAGCCCATGAGTGCCCGTACTGATACCGGTGCCGCAGTCCCGGCCGCCTCGGCGGTCCACGCACCTGCCCCGGTGCCGGACGGCAGGGTGCACCGCCCCCTCGACCGCTCGGCGCGCGTGTTCGTGGCCGGAGGCTCCGGGCTGGCCGGTTCGGCAGTGCGCAGGGCACTCCGCATCGAGGGGTTCACCGATGTGGTCGCGCCCGGCTCGGCGGAGCTGGACCTGAGGGAACGCCGGGCGGTGTTCGACTGGTTCGCGGCCAGGCGCCCGGACGTGGTGGTCCTGGCCGCGGCGCGGGTGGGCGGGATCAAGGCGAACGCCACCCGGCCCGCCGAGTTCCTCTCCGACAACCTGCGCATCCAGGTGAACGTGCTGGACGCGGCCCTGGACCACGGGGTGGAGCGGCTGCTGTTCCTGGGCTCCAGCTGCATCTACCCGAAATTCGCCGAGCAGCCGATCCGCGAGGAGGCGCTGCTGACGGGGCCCTTGGAGCCGACCAACGACGCCTACGCCATCGCCAAGATCGCCGGCATTCTGCATGTGCAGGCGGTACGGCGCCAGTACGGGCTGCCCTGGATCTCCGCCATGCCGACCAACCTGTACGGGCCGGGCGACAACTTCCACCCCGAGCACTGTCATGTGCTGCCGTCCCTGATCCGGCGCTTCCACGAGGCGAAGGAGTCGGGTGCGCGACGGGTGGTGAACTGGGGCAGCGGCACACCCCGTCGGGAGTTCCTCCATGCGGACGATCTGGCACGGGCGTGTCTGCACCTGATCGAGCACTACGACGCGGACGGCCCGGTCAACGTCGGCACCGGCACGGACCTGACCATCCGGGAACTGGCGGAGCTCGTCGCCGACGTCGCGGGGTACCGGGGGAGCGTCGAGTGGGACACGAAGCAGCCGGACGGCACTCCGCGCAAGCTCCTTGACGTCTCCCGGCTCACCACGCTCGGCTGGGCTCCTCGTATCGGCCTGCGGGAAGGGATCGCCCGGACGTACGCCTGGTACGTGGAGAACCTCGAGTCCGGCATGCTGCGGCGCTGACGCGACAGCCGGCAGCGGGTACTCCGACGGGTGCGTCGGGGATCCGCTGCCGGCCGCCGGTAGGGCGCGGGCTTCGCGACTGTCCGTTCGGCGGGTGGTCAGTTGTGCTTCCGCCGCCGGACGGCCATCATCGTGCCGGCTCCGAGCGCCAGCAGCGCCGCGGCTCCGCCCACCATGACGAGCGAGCGGTCCTCACCGGTGTCGGCCAGGTGAGGCTTGTGCGGGCGCACGATGATCTTGGCCCCCAAGGACCGGTGCGATCTCACGCCCTTGAGGCGGAAGAAGTGCTTGCCCGGATCCGTCCACTTGGGGATGGTGACGGTGCCCCTCACCGTGCCGTTCGAGTCGGCGGTGAAGTGGCCCAGCTTGACGGGCTTCGAGAACAGGAATGCGTTCACCCCCTCGGTCGGAATGAACCCGGTCCCCGTGAAGCCGAGGTCGTCTCCTGCGGCGACCGTGGTGGCGGTGAGCGTCAGGGTTGGGGGATCTGGCGGATATGGCTGGGAGTGCGCAGGCTGGGCCCCGATGACGGGGACTGCGGCCAGAACGGCAGAGGCTGCCGCGGTCGCCAAGGCGGCACGGCACTTCGATGACGCCGTCATCGCTTTCACGCTCCTCAAGTGCAATCAGGCGACGGCATGGTCCGACCCCGAGTCCGGTAGTGCATAGATAGCGCTGAACAGAGCTGCTTAGACATCTTTGGGAGATATAGCGCCTTATGGTGGATATGGATCACCGGACTGGCCGTCGGTTCCCCGGATGAGGCGACCGCAGTCGCCCGGTGTGCGCTATGCGGTTGGTCGGCCTGCGGCGGCACCCGCCCGCGCCGCACGTCCCGATCCCCTCTCTCCCCTTCTGGAGGGCGCGTGCCCCCGTTCCGTGTACTCGTGGTCTGCACCGGCAACCTCTACCGCTCTCCGCTCGCCGAGTCCCTGCTCAGGCATCAGCTGCTCGAGCATCGGCAGGTGATCCACGTGAGCAGTGCCGGCACCCGGGCCGTCGCGGGTGTGCCCGCGGCGGCCGCCGTCACGTCCTTCCTCGCCGGACGCGGCCTGCGGCCCTGCGGGGCGGGCTCCCGCCGGCTGACCGAGGGCCTGGTCGAGAACGCGGACCTGGTACTGGGTGCCGCGCGGGAGCATCGCGAGGCCGCCGTGCGACTCTCCCCGGTGCGTGCGTTGTCCCGTGCGTTCACCTTCCGTGAGTTCGTCCGGCTGGCGCGGCCCGAGGACGCCGCAGACACGCTGGATCCGGCCGCACGGTTTGCCGCCCTCGTGCGGGGCGCGGCCGCTCGCCGTGGTGCCGCGTCGACCCGTATGGGTGATGTGGACGTGAAGGACCCTCTTGGCCAGCCCCCGCCCCAAGTGCAGCAGTGCCTGGTTCAGATCGAGGAGGCCGTGGAGCGGATCGCCGCGCTCGTGCGGGCCGGCCGGCAGCCGTCCGTGCCGGCCGGCGGCCGGGCCGAGCCCGGGACGTGGCCGTAGCGGACCGCGGGGGTGACGTGCGGTGCGGACGCACCCGGCGGAGGCCCGAGCGGCGTGATGGGTGAAGGCGCCAACCTCGGCGTGCTCAATCTTGACGTGCTCATGGTGTGTCGGTTACCTGGAAGTGCGCGGTATGGATGGGAGCGCTCCCAACCGTTCCGGGGCCGCGCCTCCCCGAGAGGAAGCAGCCATGTTCCGCACTCTGCGAGGAGCGCTGTGCGTCGCCGCGGCGCTCCTGTTGCCCCTGGCCGGTGCCCAGTCGTCGGCACTCGCCGACGCCGACGCGCAGGCAGGCGCCGGCTACTGGCACACCAGTGGCCGGCAGATCCTGGACGCGGCCGGGCAGCCGGTCCGTATCGCCGGCATCAACTGGTTCGGCTTCGAGACCGGCAACCACGTCGTCCACGGCCTGTGGGCCCGCGACTACAAGAGCATGATCGACCAGATGAGGTCGCTCGGCTACAACACCCTGCGGATGCCCTACAGCGACGACATCCTCAAGCCCGGCACCATGCCGGACGGCATCAACACCGACGGCAAGAACACGGACCTGCGCGGTCTGACGTCCCTCCAGGTCCTGGACAGGATCGTCGCCTACGCGGGGCAGTCCGGCCTCAAGGTCGTCCTGGACCGCCACCGGCCCGACGCGGCGGGCCAGTCGGCCCTCTGGTACACCGCGGCGGTCCCCGAGTCGACGTGGATCGCGAACCTCAAGGCCCTGGCCGCGCGCTACAAGGGCAACTCCACCGTGATCGGCGTCGACCTGCACAACGAGCCCCACGACCCGGCCTGCTGGGGCTGCGGCGACACCTCCCGCGACTGGCGCCTGGCCGCTCAGCGCGCGGGCAACGCGGTGCTGTCGGTCAACCCCGACCTGCTGATCATGGTCGAGGGGGTGCAGTCGTTCAACGGCACGAACGGCTGGTGGGGCGGCAACCTCATGGGTGTGGCCCAGTACCCGGTCCAGCTGGATGTCCCTGACCGGCTGGTGTATTCGGCGCACGACTACGCGACCTCGGTGGCGCAGCAGCCCTGGTTCTCGGACCCGTCCTTCCCCGCCAACCTGCCGGGGATCTGGGACAAGTACTGGGGCTACGTCTTCAAGCAGAACATCGCCCCGGTGTGGCTGGGCGAGTTCGGTACGACCCTTCAGCCCTCGGCGGACCAGAAGTGGCTGGCCGAGCTGGTGAAGTACCTGCGCTCGACGTCGGCGTACGGCGCCGACGGCTTCCACTGGACGTTCTGGTCCTGGAACCCCAACTCCGGTGACACGGGCGGCATCCTGAAGGACGACTGGCAGACGGTCGACACGGTGAAGGACGCGTACCTGGCGTCCGTCAAGGCCCCCGCCTTCGGCACCGGCACCCCCGGCCCCGGTCCGGGCGGCCCCGGCGGTGCCACACCCGCCTGCACCGCCGCCTACTCCGTCAGCAGCGACTGGGGCGGCGGCTTCAACGCCGAGGTGAAGGTGAGCAACACGGGCGGCGTCCCCTTGAAGTCCTGGCAGGTGAGCTGGACTTGGAGCGGCTCCCAGAAGGTCACGAGCATGTGGAACGCCGGCCACACCCAGAGCGGGGCGACCGTCACGGCGGTCAACGCCGCGCACAACGGGAGTGTGCCGGTGGCGGGTTCGGCGAGCTTCGGCCTGGGCGGTGCGCCCGGGGGCGGGAGCGTGCCGAGCCTTCGGTGCACGGCCACGTGATCACGGCATGAGGCGGTACGCCCGGTACCCGCCGGGCGTACCCGGGGCGGCGCGACCTGTCCGGAATAGTCAGAACTCGCCCTTTCTGAAGGGTGCCTGAGAGCTGGCTATGACTCGATTCGGTCAAGTCTTGGTCGAATACGTACGTGTGAGGCGTGCTCTTCCGAAACGATGCGGCACGGCCCGTGTCACTCACGGGCCCGACCCCCCTCACCGTTGCGAGAGAACTCCATGAGAAGAAGCGCAGCCGTCCTGTGCGGCGCCACGGTCGTCCTGGCCGGGACGCTCACCGCAGTCCCCGCCAACGCCAGCGCGCCGCACTCCGCGAACACCGCCGCGGCCACCGCCGCGGCGAAGGTCGCATGGAAGAAGTGCGGGACCGACGACTCCCCGACGCTCCAGTGCGGATCCGTCAAGGTGCCGCTCGACTACGCGAAGCCGCGGGGCAGGCAGATCACGCTGGCGCTGTCCCGCGTGCCGCACACCGCGTCGAAGTCCCAGGGCCCCCTGCTGGTCAACCCCGGCGGCCCCGGCGGCAGCGGTCTGTCGCTGGCCTCGTTCGTCGCGTCCTCCCTGCCCAAGGAGGTCGCCGCCCAGTACGACGTGATCGGCTTCGACCCGCGCGGAGTGGGCGAGAGTCAGCCCGCCCTCGACTGCAAGCCGGGTCACTTCGACCCGGTCCGCCCCGACTCCGTGCCCAGCACGCCGGCGCTCGAGAAGGCCAACCTCGCACGCGCCAAGGCCTTCGCCAAGGCCTGCGGCACGAAGTACAAGGACGTCCTGCCGTACATCGACACGGTCAGCGCCGTGAAGGACATGGACTCCATCCGCAAGGCCCTCGGCGCGTCGAAGATCAACTACTTCGGCTACTCGTACGGCACCTACCTGGGCGCGGTCTACGGCAAGCTGTTCCCCGAGCGGGTGCGGCGCCTGGTGCTGGACTCGATCGTCGACCCGACCGGCGTCTGGTACGACGACAACATCCAGCAGGACTACGCCTTCGACAAGCGCCACAAGGCGCTCATGGCGTGGATAGCCAAGTACAACGGCACCTACAAGCTCGGCACCGACCCGAAGAAGATCGAGGCCAAGTGGTACGCCATGCGGGCGGCCCTGGCCAAGAAGCCCGCGGGCGGCAAGGTGGGCGCCTCCGAGCTGGAGGACATCTTCATACCCGGCGGCTACAACAACGCCTACTGGCCCACGCTCGCCCAGACGTTCGCGGCCTACGTCAACAACCATGACACCGCCGCGCTGGTCAAGGCCTACGACAACATCGCGGCGATCGACGCCTCCGGCGACAACGGCTACAGCGTCTACACCGCGGTGCAGTGCCGTGACGTGTCCTGGCCGCGCGACTGGCAGCAGTGGCGCAAGGACAACTGGGCGGTCTACGAGAAGGCGCCGTTCATGGTCTGGAACAACGCCTGGTACAACGCGCCGTGCGCGTTCTGGCCGACGAAGTCGCTGAAGCCGGTGAACGTCTCCAACAGCAAGCTCCCGCCGGTGCTGCTGTTCCAGGCGACGGACGACGCGGCCACCCCCTACCAGGGCGGTGTCACCATGCACCGGCTGCTGAAGGGCTCCAGCCTGGTGGTGGAGCAGGGCGGCGGCAACCACGGCATCACGCTGGGCGGCAACGCCTGCCTCGACAAGTACCTCGCCACGTACCTGACCAACGGCAAGGTCCCGCACGGCAACGGCGTGGCCGACGCGGTGTGCAAGAAGACCGCCGACCCGAAGCCGCAGCCGGCGGCGAAGAAGACGGCGAGCGCGACACAGCCCGCCGTCGCGGCGGCCGGCGACAGCCTGCGCGGGATCCTGGGGTTCGGGCGCTGAGTGCCCCGGTGACCCGGGCCTGACGGGACGACACGGGGGCGCCCGGCGACACTCGCCGGGCGCCCCTAGGCTGTCCGTCATGGGGGAGCGGATGAACAACGACATGGTGGATGTCCCGGCGGGGTCCGTCACGCTGTCCGACCGGCGGACCGGGCGCAGTTGGGCGGTCGAGGTCGCGTCGTTCCGGATGGCGGCGGTGCCGGTCACCCAGGCCCGGTACGCAGAGGTCACCGGCGAGCGTCCGAGCACGGCCCGGGGTGAACAACTGCCCGTCGAGGGCGTGTCCTGGTGGGACGCGGTCCGGTTCTGCAACACCCTGTCCCGGAGCGAGGGCCTGACCCCCGCCTACGAGGTGCGGCCCGGCGCCGGGACCGTCGACTGGGACACCACCGCCGACGGCTACCGGCTGCCGACCGAGGCCGAGTGGGAACACGCCTGCCGCGCCGGCGGCACCGGCCCCCGCTACGGCCCGCTCGACGAGATCGCCTGGTACCGCGGCAACGCCGGCGACCGCATCCACCCCGTGGGTGACAGGCGGCCCAACGCCTGGGGCCTGTACGACATGCTCGGCAACGTCTGGGACTGGTGCTGGGACCTCTACGACCCCGAGGTCTACGGCACCTACCGGGTACTGCGGGGCGGCGGCTGGTCCGACGAGCACTGGAGCTGCCGCGCCTCGGTGCGCCGCCGGAGCCATCCGACGTTCCGCATCGACGACGTGGGGTTCCGGGTGGCGCGCTCGACGCCGGCTGCCACGGGCGCGCGGCCGGCCTGAGCACGAGAGAGGGCGCCCCGCACGAGCGGGACGCCCTCGACACTCACGGACGCGAGAAGGTCAGAGCTTCTCGATCACGTAGTCGACGCACTTGGTGAGCGCCTCGATGTCCGCCGGGTCGATCGCCGGGAACATCGCGACGCGCAGCTGGTTGCGCCCCAGCTTGCGGTACGGCTCGGTGTCGACGATGCCGTTGGCGCGCAGCACCTTGGCGACGGCCGCGGCGTCGACCTCGTCGGTGAAGTCGATCGTGCCGATGACCTGCGAGCGCTTGGCCGGGTCGGTGACGAACGGGTTGGCGTACTTGATGTCCTCGGCCCAGCCGTAGAGCGTGCGGGCGGAGGTGGCGGTGCGCCGGACCGACCAGTCCAGGCCGCCCTGGCCGTTGATCCACTCCAGCTGCTGGTTCAGCAGGAAGAGGGTGGCCAGCGCGGGGGTGTTGTACGTCTGGTTCTTGCGGGAGTTGTCGATCGCCGTCGGCAGCGAGAAGAACTCCGGGACGTGGCGGCCGGACGCGTGGATGCGCTCCGCGCGCTCGATCGCGGCCGGGGAGAAGACGCCGATCCACAGGCCGCCGTCGGAGGCGAAGGACTTCTGCGGGGCGAAGTAGTAGACGTCGGTCTCGGAGACGTCGACGGGCAGGCCGCCGGCGCCGGAGGTGGCGTCCACGAGCACCAGGGCGCCCTCGTCGGCACCGGCCACGCGCTTGATCGGCATGGCGACACCGGTCGAGGTCTCGTTGTGGGTGAACGCGTAGACGTCCACGCCCGCCTGAGCGACCGCCTCGGGGTGGGTGCCCGGGTCCGAGGCGATGACGTCCGGCTCGGCCAGCCAGGGGGCCAGCTTGGCGGCCTTGGCGAACTTCGAGGAGAACTCGCCGAAGTTCAGGTGCTGCGACTTGTTCTCGATCAGGCCGTGCGTCGCGACGTCCCAGAACGCGGTGGAGCCGCCGTTGCCGAGGATCACCTCGTAGCCGTCGGGGAGCTGGAACAGCTCGCGAATGCCCTCGCGCACCTGGCCGACCAGGTTCTTGACGGGTGCCTGGCGGTGGGAGGTGCCCATGAGGGAGGTGCCGGTCGCGGCGAGGGCGTCCAGCGCCTCCGTCCGCACCTTGGAGGGACCCGCGCCGAAACGTCCGTCCGCGGGCTTGATGTCAGAGGGAATCCGGATCTCAGCCACGGAGGGGAGCGTAGCCGTTTCCAGAAACGTGGGCGAAACGTCGTCCGTCGGGTGAGACGGCATGTGGACGGGTCAGCACGGGGCCGGACCGGGCCAGACGGCCGAGGCGTCGTCGCGGTGCGGGTCCGGCAGCCGGAGGGGGCGCACCGCGACGGGCCGGACCCCGTCCTCGCCGGCGGCCGTCCAGGGGGCGGGGCGGCCGGAGTAGCACAGGGTGGTGAGGACGAAGACGCCGTCGGCGTAGACCTCGACGTACTCCCCGACGGTGAGGATGCGCAGTGAGGCCGCGGGTTCCGGCAGGAGGGTCTCGCCGAGCGGGGTGCCGTCGGGACCGGTGACCCGGAGGTTCTTGCCGTCGCAGCCGACCGTGAGCGCGGGCCGGTCCCCGTCGGAGACATGCGTGCGCAGGGTGACTTCGGTGCGTCCCGAGAGGTCGACGTCGCCGACCGCGTGCAGAGGGGCGTCGTAGGTCTGCTCGCCGAGCCACCGGTCCAGGCCGTGCCACCATTCGAGACGGGGCGCCGCGTCCCGCGGTACGACGAGGGACTTGGGCTGGGCGAGCATGCCGCGGCAGCGGTCACCGGTGTCGGTCAGGCCGACGCGGCGCGGGGTGGTGTGCAGCACGACACGGGAGCCGTCGGGGGCGGTGACGACGCGCGGGGCGTAGGCGCCCGTCGGGCCGAGCGGTCCGCGGCGGGTCCACGGGCCGCGCAGGCGCGGAGCGGTCCACGCCTCGAAGCCCCGGGTGGCGCCGATGGAGCCGAGCAGCAGCCAGCCGCCGTCGTCGAGGCGTTCCAGGACCGGGCACTCGAACTCGTCGACGTCGCCGGGGGAGACGAGCGGCGGGTGGACCGTCCAGTGCTCCAGGTCGTCGGAGGTCGCCCAGGCGACGCACCCGCTGACCTCGACCGGCAGGGAGGCGTCGGCGGCGCAGATCAGCATGACCCAGCCGTCGGACTCGTCGTCGCGTACGACGAAGGGGTCGCGCCAGCCCATGCGTTCGCCGGTGCGGTACCAGCGCCCGTCCGCCTCGACGACCGGTCCGGTGCCGTGGCGGCGCCAGCCGGTGCCGTCCGTGCGGTCGGAGTGGGCCAGGCCGACCGACTGCAGGGGCCAGCCGCCCGGGGTGAGCCCGGAGACGGCGGTGTAGAGCATCGCCATACCGGTGCCGTGCGGGAAGGCGTGCATGGTCCACACCGCCTGCTGGTCGAAGCGGCCCGGCAGGCCGTTGCCGAAGGCCGTGCCCTGGGGTTCCCAGTGGACCAGGTCGGTGGAGGTGGCCCGGCCGTAGGAGGTCTCCATGCGCAGGTGGTCGAACTCGGCCGTCCACGGGCCCTGGAGGTGCAGCGCGGTGTAGGTGCCGTCCGCGTGGCGCAGGAGGTCGAAGTCGTTCACGCAGAGGCCGGGCGGCGCGTATCGCATGGACAGGTCCTGTCTGCCGACAGCGGCACTCAAACGTGTGCGCTGTGCTCGTGCTGGTGGGAGTTCCTCTGAGAGTCAGCCGAAGTAAATCCGAACGCAAACGCTTGCGCAACCGCAGGTGCGGGTTTACGGTCTCGTCACTCCCTCACACGCCGATGTGTTCCGGACGACTCCGGTACACACGGCGTGCACCCGATCTAGGAGCGTCCCGTGACGGTCAGCATCACCGATGTCGCCGAGGCCACCGGGGTCTCGGCGTCCACCGTGTCCCGCGCCCTGCGCGGTCGTCCCGGCGTGTCGGAGGAGATGCGGGCCCGGATCGTCGCGGCCGCCGCGGACCTGGGCTACACCGCCTCGCGCTCGGCCTCCAGCCTGGCAAGCGGACGCACCTGCACCATCGGCGTCGTCGTCCCGTACGTCGGCCGCTGGTTCTTCGGCACCGTGCTGGACGCCGCCGAGAAGGTCTTCAGCGCCGCCGGCTACGACGTCCTGCTGTACAACCTCGGCTCACCCGAGGCCCGTAAGCGCTTCTTCACCAAGCTGCCGATCCGCAAGCGGGTCGACGCCGTGCTGTCCCTGCTGATCCCCGACCCGGAGGAGGCCGCCGCCCTGCGGTCCCTGGACGTGCCGCTGGCGACCACGGTCGGCGGCGCCCGGCCCGGCTTCACGGTGGTCGGCATCGACGACCGGGGCGGCGCGGAGAGCGCCGTACGGCACCTGGTGAACCTCGGCCACCGGCGGATCGGCATGATCTCCGGCGCCAGCGAGCCGCTGCACTGGACCACGCCCCTCGACCGCCGGCAGGGCTACCTGGACGTGCTCGCCGACTCCGGGATCGAGCCCGACCCCGCCCTGGAGGCGGACGGCGGCTACACGGTCGAGGGCGGTGAGCGGGCCATGACCGAACTGCTGGCGCTGCGCCAGCCGCCGACCGCCGTGTTCGCCCAGTCCGACGAGATGGCGATGGGCGCCCTGCGCGCCCTGCGCCGGCACCGGCTGCGGGTCCCGGAGGACGTGTCCGTGGTCGGCTTCGACGATCACGAGCTGTCCGAGGTGGTCGGGCTGACCACCGTGGCCCAGCCGGTCGCGGCGCAGGGCCGGGAGGCGGCCCGGCTGCTGCTCGCGCAGCTCGACGAGCCGGACGCCGGGCCGCCGCGCCCCGTCGAGATGCCCATCCGCTTCATCCTCCGCGAGACCACCGCCCCGCCGCGCACCGGCCGGCAGCGCTAGCCCCGCATCCTCCCCGGCTCCCCTCAGCTCCCCCCTCCCCTCCCCTCTCCTCCCCACCGTCCGCGCACCCACCGCACACCCCGCTCGGAGGCACCACCATGATCACCGGCCACGGAAGACACCGCCGTACGGGCCTGACGGCCCTCGCCCTGCTGCCGCTGGCCGCACTGGCCGCCTGTGGCGGCGGGAGCGGCGGCAGCGACACCTCCGCCGAGGAGGGCAGCGGCAAGGGCACCATCAGCGTCTGGGCCCACCAGGGCCAGGCGAGCGAGGCGACCGCGCTGCAGAACGCGGTGAAGTCCTTCAACTCCTCGCAGAGCGACGTCAAGGCCGAGCTGAAGCTCATACCGGAGAAGGACTACACGAAGACCATCACCGCCACCGACGCCTCCGAACTGCCGGACGTGCTGGAGTTCGACGGCCCGACGATGGCGAACTTCGTCTACAACAGCAAGCTCGCCCCGGTCGACGGCCATGTCTCCGCCAAGACCCTCGCCAACGCCACCGACGCGATCAAGGCGCAGGGCGAGATCGACGGCAAGCACTACGGCCTGGGCATGTTCGACGCCGGGCTCGGTCTGTACGCCAACAAGAAGCTGCTGGACGCGGCCGGCGTGACGTACCCGAAGAGCGTGGACGACGCCTGGACGGCCGAGGAGTTCGGCAAGGCCCTCAAGGCGCTGAAGGGCAAGGACGCCGACGGCAAGGTCCTCGACATATCGGAGCAGTACGGCCTGGCCTCCGAGTGGGGAACCTTCGGCTTCTCCCCGATCGCCTGGTCGGCCGGCGGCGGCCTGCTGAAGAACGGCAAGGCCGAGGGCGCCCTCGACAGCCCCAAGACCGTCTCCGCGATGAAGACCTTCCAGTCCTGGAAGCCCTATGTCGACCCCAACACCGACGGCAACGCCTTCGCCAAGGGCAAGGTGGCGCTGAGCTGGGTCGGACACTGGAACTACCCCGCCTACAGCGAGGCCCTCGGTGACGACCTCGCCGTACTGCCGCTGCCGGACTTCGGCAACGGTCCCAAGACCGGACAGGGTTCGTGGGCGTGGGGCATCGGCGCCGACAGCAAGAACGGCAAGGCCGCCGGCACCTTCCTGGACTACCTGCTGAACGACACCAACGTCGGCGCCATGACGAAGGCCAACGGCGCGGTGCCCGCCACCAAGTCGGCCCTCGCCAAGAGCGAGCTGTACAAGAAGGGCGGCCCGCTCCAGCTCTTCGCCGACCAGTTGGCCAAGCCGTGCGGCGACAGTGACATCACCTCCTCCTGCGTCGCCGTCACCCGCCCGGTGACCGCCGGATACCCCACCGTCACCGCCAAGTTCAACACGGCCCTCAACTCGATCTACGGCGGCGCCGACCCCGGGGAAGCCCTGCGGAAGGCCGCCCGCGCCATCGACCGGGACTTCACCGACAACGCCGGCTACGAGATCCCGTAACCCGCAGGACGCATCGGCCCGGGCGGGCCGTCGGTGACGTGGTGCCGCTGCGACGCGGTCCGCGTGCCGGCCGGGCCCGCCCCGCCGGGAAGAGGACCCCTCCCGTGAAAACCGTGGAATCCGCGCAGGCCGCGGGCCCAGACCGGGCGCAGGCCGTCTCGTCCGCATCCCCCGCCAAGCCCCCGCGTGCCGCGCGCGGCAACCGTGACCGGCTGCACGGGCTGCTGATGTCCGCCCCGGCCGTCGTCGGGCTGATCGCCTTCGTCGGCATCCCGTTCGGCTACGCCGTGGTGCTCTCCTTCTGCAACGTCCGCCTCGGCTCGCCGCTGGAGCCGGCCTTCTTCGGCGTGGAGCACTACCGGCGGCTGTTCACCGACCCCGACCTGTCCGGCCCGTTCCTGCGGGCGCTGCTGAACAACCTGACCTTCGCCGCGGTCGTCGTACCGCTCCAGACGGGGCTGGCGCTGGCGCTGGCGATCCTGCTCAACCGCAAGCTGAAGGCGATCGGCCTGTTCCGGTCCTTCTTCTTCATGCCGGTGGTCTTCCCCATGGCGCTGGTCGCCGTGATCTGGCGGCTGATCCTCGCCCGCAGCGAGCAGGGCATGCTCAACTCACTGCTGGACACCGTGAGTTTCGGCAACTGGGGCGCCTTCGACTGGCTCGGTGACGGCCTCACCGCGATGGGCTCGATCATCGTGCTGTCGGTGTGGCAGGGCGTCGGCTTCCAGATGGTCATCCTGCTCGCCGGCCTCCAGCAGATCCCGGGCGAGCTCTACGAGGCCTCCGAGCTGGACCGGGCCTCGCGCTGGCAGCAGTTCCGGCACGTCACCCTGCCCGGCATCCGCGGCACCCTGGTGTTCGTCGCGATGCTGACCTCGGTGCTGTCCTTCCGGGTCTTCGACCAGGTGTACGTCCTCATCCGCGGCGGCGGCCTGGACGAGGACGCCACCCGCACCGTGATGTACCAGGCCGTCACCACGGCCTTCGACCAGAACGACATCGGCCAGGCCTCCGCCGTCACGGTGGTGTTCTTCCTGATCGTCGTCGCCCTGACCATCGTCCAGCGCCGCGTCGTCCGGCCCGACAACGAGGACTGACCCACCCATGGCCATGACCCGTACGCCCGTGCGCCGCGTCCTCGACTACACCGTCCTGAGCGTCCTGGCGTTCGTCTTCGCCCTCCCCGCGCTCTACCTCTTCCTCGGCAGCCTCAAGCCGTCCGACGAGGTCCTGAACGGCCTGTCCGGCTTCCTGCCCACCCACCTGTCCTTCGACAACTACACAGCCGTCCTCGACAGCCTGAACTCCGACAGCACCGGCTACTTCTGGCAGTTCATGGGCGTGTCGGTGCTGCTGTCGTTCGTGGTGGTGACGGGCGGGCTGATCGTCAACTCGATGGCGGCCTACGGACTGACGCGGCTGAAGTGGCGCGGGCAGAACGCGGTGTTCACCCTCGTCCTGCTGCTGATGCTGATCCCGTTCGAGTCGGTGGCGGTGCCGCTGTTCTACATGTTCAACGGCCAGCGCAACACGCTGCTCGTCCAGGCGCTGCCGTTCGTCGCCAACGCCTTCGCGATCTACCAGTTCCACACGTTCTTCAAGAAGATCCCGACGAGCATCGAGGAGGCGGCCCGGCTGGACGGCGCGGGCCCCTGGCGCACCTTCTTCGCGATCATCGTGCCGATGTCCAGGCCGGTGTTCGCCTCGGTCGCGATCCTCACCTTCCTCATCCAGTGGGGCTCCTTCCTGTGGCCGGTGCTGATGGTGTCCGACCCGTCCGTGCGCCCCCTGCCGCTGGAGATGAGCGTCTTCCAGGGGCAGCAGCCGCCGGACTGGGGCCAGATCCTCGCCTTCGGAGTCCTGCTGGTGCTGCCCGTGCTGATCGTCTTCGCGTTCTTCCAGCGCTGGTTCGTGGAGGGCGTGGCGAGCTCCGCGGTCAAGGGCTAGGGGCCGTCACCGTCAGTGGCCGGATGCATCCTGGACGCATGACGGATCTCGAAGCGGAGCTGCGTGCCGTCGTCCGGGGCGAGGTCGGGTTCGACGTCACGTCCCGGGCGCTGACGACCATGGACGCGTCCAACTACCGGCGGGTCCCGGCCGGCGTGGTCGCTCCGCGTGACGCCGACGACGTGACGGCGGTGCTCGCGGTGTGCCGGGAGCGAGGCGTGCCCGTGGTCGCCCGCGGCGGGGGCACGTCCATCGCCGGGCAGGCCACCGGCACCGGTGTCGTCCTGGACTTCACCCGGCACATGAACCGGCTGGTCGCCCTCGACGCCGAGGCGCGGACGGCCGTGGTGCAGCCGGGGCTGGTGCTCGACCGGCTCCAGGAGGCCGCCGCCCCGCACGGCCTGCGCTTCGGGCCCGACCCGTCCACGCACAGCCGCTGCACCCTCGGCGGCATGATCGGCAACAACTCGTGCGGCTCACACTCCGTGGCGTGGGGGACGACCGCGGACAGCGTGCGGGAACTGGACGTCGTCACCGCGCGGGGCGGGCGGCTGCGGCTCGGGAGGGACTGGGCCGGGGCGCCGGACGGGCTGCGGGAACTGGCCGAGGGGGAACTCGCCCGGCTGCGCACCGGCTTCCCGGAGCTGCCCCGCCGCATCTCCGGATACGCGCTGGACGCCCTGCTGCCGGAGAACGGCTCCGACGTGGCCCGCTCCTTCTGCGGTTCCGAGGGCACGCTCGGCGTCCTGACGGAGGCCGTCGTACGCCTCGTCGAGGCGCCACGCGCGCGTGCACTGGCCGTGCTGGGCTACGCCGACGAGAGCGCTGCGGCCGAGGCGGCGGCCGGGCTGCTGCCGTTCGGGCCGCTGACGGTGGAGGGCATGGCGGCGGACCTGGTGCCGTCCACGGCCGCACTGCCGCGGGGCGGGGCCTGGCTGTTCGTGGAGACCGGCGGGGAGTCGGCGGGGGAGGCACGCGCGCGTGCGGAGGCGATCGTGCGGGCCGCCGACGTCGTGGACGCGCTCGTGGTCACCGACCCGGCCGGGCAGCGGGCGCTGTGGCGGATCCGGGAGGACGCGAGCGGTACGGCGACGCGCATGCCCGACGGGACCGAGGCGTGGCCGGGCTGGGAGGACTGCGCGGTGCCACCCGCCCGGCTCGGGGCGTACCTGCGGGACTTCCGGGCGCTGATGGCGGCGCACGGGCTGCGCGGCACGCCGTACGGGCACTTCGGGGACGGCTGCATCCACGTCCGGATCGACTTCGACCTGCTGACGGCCCCCGGCGTCGCCCGGTTCCGCCGCTTCTCGGAAGAACTCGCGGAGCTGGTGGTGGCGCACGGCGGGTCGCTGTCCGGGGAGCACGGCGACGGGCAGGCGCGGGCGGAGCTGCTGCCGAGGATGTACGGCTCCGAGATGGTCGGCCTCTTCGAGCAGGTCAAGGGCGTGTGGGACCCGGACGACCTGCTCAACCCCGGGATGCTCGTCCGCCCCGCGCCGCTGGACAGCGGCCTGCGCTTCTCCGTCCTGCCCCGCGAACCGGTTGACGTGGCCTTCGGCTACCCCGCCGACGGCGGCGACTTCTCGGCGGCGGTGCGGCGCTGCGTGGGCGTCGCCAAGTGCCGTACGACCTCGGTGTCCGGCTCGGGCGTCATGTGCCCGTCCTTCCGGGCGACGGGCGCGGAGGAGCACTCCACGCGCGGTCGGGCCCGGCTGCTGCACGAGATGCTCGCCGGTGAGGTGGTCACGGACGGCTGGCGCTCGGAGGAGGTCCGGGACGCGCTGGACCTGTGCCTGTCCTGCAAGGGCTGCCGGTCGGACTGCCCGGTCGGGGTCGACATGGCCACGTACAAGGCGGAGTTCCTGCACCGGCACTACGCCGGCCGGCGCCGGCCCGCCGCGCACCACGCCCTGGGACGGTTGCCGGTGTGGCTGCGGGCGGTGTCCCGTACGCGCACGGCGTGGCTGGTCAACGCGCTGTCCGCGGTACCGCCCCTGGCCCGGGTGGCGAAGCGGCTGGGCGGTCTCGCGCCGGAACGGGAAATTCCGCGGCTGGCGACGCGGACGTTCAGCGGGTGGTGGGAGCGGCGCAGGGCCGGGGGCGGCGGTGGTGGCGAGTCCGCTCATGGCGGTGCCGGAGGCGTAGGGCAGGGGCCGCTCGTCGTCCTGTGGCCCGACACCTTCACCGAGCACCTCTCGCCGGCCGTGGGACAGGCCGCCGTGCGGGTGCTGGAGGCGGCCGGGCTGCGGGTGGCGTTGCCGCCGACGCTGCGACTGGAGAAGCCACCGGTGGGCGACGGCAGGACGGTCGCCCTCGATCCGCTGTCCCTGCTGCGTGGCCGGGGGCGCGTCTGCTGCGGGCTGACGTACGTGTCGACGGGGCAGCTCGACCGGGCCCGGGCCGTCATGCGCCGCACGCTCGACCTGATGGAACCGGTCCTGGAGACCGATGCCCCGGTCGTCGTCCTGGAGCCGAGCTGCGCAGCGGCCCTGCGCACGGACGTCCCCGAGCTGTTGCACGACGACCCGCGCGCGGCCCGCCTCGCCGCGAAGGTCCTCACCTTCGCCGAGACGCTGGAGCGCCACGCCCCCGGCTGGACGCCGCCGCGTGTGGACCGTCCGGTGGCCGGGCAGACCCACTGCCACCAGCATGCCGTGCTGGGCGACGCCGCCGACCGCCGGCTGCGGGAAGCGGCCCTGCTCACCGGTGAACTGAGCGGCGGCTGCTGCGGCCTGGCGGGCAACTTCGGCTTCGAGAGGGGGCACTTCGAGGTGTCCACCGCCTGCGCCGAGGAACAGCTCCTGCCGTCGGTGCGGGACGCCCCGGAGGACACCGTGGTCCTCGCGGACGGCTACTCCTGCCGCACCCAGCTGGAGCAGCTGGCGGGCGTGCGCGGCAGGCACCTGGCGGAGGTGCTGGCCGAGGCGCTCGACGGGCACCCCGGGCGCGACGGGACGTGAGGCGTTCGGGCGACGGGGTGGGCGGGTCCGTGTGGTGAGGCGTTCGGGCGACGGGGTGGGCGGGCCTGTGTGGTGAGGCGTTCGGGCGACGGGGTGGGCGGGCCTGTGTGGTGAGGCGTTCGGGCGACGGGGTGGGCGGGCCTGTGTGGTGAGGCGTTCGGGCGACGGGGTGGGCGGGTCCGTGTGGTGAGGCGTTCGGGCCACGGGGCCGGTAGATGCGAGTGTCTGAGCCGGGGGCGGGCCGACGCCGCTCCTAGGCTCGCGGAACCAGTCACCGCCCGCCGAGGGCCGCTGCTCGAAGGAGCCCGCGCATGAGCGTCCGCGTCCAGCCGATCACCCGTGACGAGCACCTCGCGTTCGTCACGGCCCGCCCCTCCGTCAGCCACACCCAGGTGCCGTCCTGGGGCGAGGTGAAGCCCGACTGGAAGGCGGAAAGCCTCGGCTGGTTCGACGACGGCGGGCAGCTCGTCGGCGCGGGACTGGTGCTGCTGCGTCCCTTGCCCGGGCCGCGGCTGCCCGGACTGCCGCGCTACTTCGCGTACCTGCCCGAAGGCCCTCTCCTCGACTGGCACGAACCCGGCCTCGACCGCCTCCTGGAGCCGATGCTCGCCCACCTGAGACGGCGGGGCGCCTTCGCGGTGCGGATGGGCCCGCCGGTCGTGGTGCGCCGCTGGAGCGCCGACGCGGTCAAGACCGCGATCGCCGACCCGGCCGCCCGGCGGCTGCGCGACGTGCGGGCGACGTCGTACGAACCCCGGGCCGCCCAGGTCGCGAACCATCTGCGCCGCATGGGCTGGCGGCAGACCCGGGCCACCGGCGAGGACGGCTTCGCCGCCGGGCAGCCCCGGTACGTCTTCCAGGTGCCGTTCGCCGGCCGGTCGCTGGAGGACATCCACAACGGCCTGAACCAGCAGTGGCGCCGCAACATCAAGAAGGCGGAGAAGGCCGGGGTGAAGGTCGTGCGCGGCGACCTGGAGGACCTGCCGGCCTTCCACGAGCTGTACAGCGAGACCGCCGAGCGGGACCGCTTCATCCCGCGCCCGCTGCCGTACTTCCAGCGCATGTGGCGCGCGCTCACCGCCGAACACCCCGACCGGATGCGGCTCTACCTCGCCTACCACGACGGCGAGGTGCTCGCCGCGGCCACCATGCTGACCGTCGGCGACCACGTCTGGTACTCCTACGGCGCCTCCACCAGCCGCCGCCGCGAGGTCCAGCCGAGCAGCGCCGTGCAGTGGCGCATGATGACCGACGCGCACGCACTCGGCGCCGCCGTCTACGACCTGCGCGGCATCACCGACACCCTGGAGGAGTCCAGCCACCTGCTGGGCCTGCTCCGCTTCAAGGTGGGCACCGGTGGCGAGGCCGTGGAGTACCTCGGCGAATGGGACTACCCGCTCAACCGGCTGCTCCACAGGGCGTTCGACCTCTACCTCTCCCGGCGGTGACGTCTCACGCCCTGGGACAGAGGCAAAAGGGGTTCACGCACCTGACGGAGTCCATTACCCTGGACTGTGCAGTGCATCGGGATGCACATTGAGTGTGTCCGGGTGTACGCACCGCACACGCGCACCACCCGGACCCCGCCCCGCCGAGCCCAGGACCCGCCCGTGACCACGCCGGAGACCACCGCCACACCCCAGCCCACGACCGGTGCCGCCGCCCCCGCGGCCGGCCCGGGCCGTCTCGGCTCGCTCGGACCCGTGGGCCTGGTGCTCGCGGGCGGGATCTCCGTGCAGTTCGGCGGCGCCCTGGCGGTGACGCTGATGCCCAGGGCCGGTGCCCTCGGAGTCGTGGCGTTGCGCCTGCTGGTGGCGGCCGTCGTCCTGCTCCTGGTCTGCCGGCCGCGGCTGCGCGGCCACTCGCGCACCGACTGGGGCACGGTGGTCGTCTTCGGCATCACCATGGCCGCGATGAACGGCCTCTTCTACCAGGCCGTCGCGCGCATTCCGCTGGGCCCCGCGGTCACGCTGGAGGTCCTCGGCCCGCTCGCCCTCTCGGTCCTCGCCTCCCGCCGCGCGATCAACGTCGTCTGGGCGGCGCTGGCCCTCACCGGCGTCTTCCTCCTCGGCGGCGGAGGCTTCGACGGTCTCGACCCCACCGGTGCGGCCTTCGCCCTGGGGGCCGGCGCCATGTGGGCGGCCTACATCGTCTTCAGCGCCCGTACGGGCCGCCGCTTCCCGCAGGCGGACGGGCTGGCGCTGGCGATGGCGGTGGGGGCGGTGCTGTTCCTGCCGCTGGGCATCGCCGAGTCGGGTACGAAGCTGCTCGACCCGGTGACCCTGGGCCTGGGCGCGGCGGTCGCCCTGCTCTCCTCGGTCCTGCCCTACACCCTCGAACTCCTCGCCCTGCGCCGCCTGCCCGCCTCCACCTTCGCGATCCTGATGAGCCTCGAACCGGCCATCGCCGCGACGGCCGGCTTCCTCATCCTCGACCAGGCCCTCAGCGCCGCCGAGGCCGCCGCGATCGCCCTCGTCGTCGCGGCGAGCATGGGGGCGGTGCGTACCCAGGTGGTGCCGGGGCGGAGGAAGAAGGCCGCGCTGGAGAGCACGGGCCTGGAGGGCTGACCGGCCGCCGGGCGACCGGCCGTCGCCCCGGGCGGGTGGTCGGCCCGGTGCCCGGTCGTCGGCCCGGCCCGGTTGTCAGTGCCGGGTGCCACACTGCCCGCATGACCGCACCGGGCCCGAAGGCCGACCTCCTCCGCTATCTCCAGGATGCGCGCGACGCCCTGCTCTGGAAGCTCGACGGGCTCTCGGAGTACGACATCCGCCGCCCCCTCACCCCGACCGGCACCAACCTGCTGGGGCTGGTCAAGCACGCGGCCGGGGTGGAACTGGGGTACTTCGGGGACACCTTCGGCCGGCCGTTCTTCGCCGAGACCCCACCGCCCTGGTGGTACACGCAGGACGCCGACCCCAACGCCGACATGTGGGCCACCCCCGACGAGTCGCGCGAGGACATCGCCGGGCTGTACCGCAGGGCGTGGGAGCACGCGGACGGCACGATCGGGGAGCTGCCGCTGGACGCCACCGGGCACGTCCCCTGGTGGCCCGAGGAGCGGCGGCAGACCACACTGCACCACCTCCTGGTGCGCGTGATCGCCGACACCAGCCGTCACGCCGGCCACGCCGACATCGTCCGCGAACTCATCGACGGGTCGGTCGGCCTGACGCCGGGCAAGGACAGCATGCCGCCGGGCGACCGGGCCATGTGGGACGCCCATCGGCACCGGCTGGAGGAGGCGGCGAGAGCGGCGGAGCGGAGCCGACAGTGATCCGGACGGCACCCCTCGGGCCGTGTCCGCGAAGGAGCGCGGCCCAGGGTCCGCGAGGTCTCGCCTGCCCGCGACGCCCGGCACGCTCCCCCAGCTCTTCGAGCGGGGGGAGGGGGGACTCGCCGCACCGGGCGGACACCCGAGTACAACCAGTACGCGGGTCCCGCCCGGCACACCGAGAGCGCGCACCGAACGCCGCGGGGCCCGCTCTCCGGGCGAACGACCCGACTTTGCGGCCACCCCCTAAAGGGTGTTGCAGAACGCGGACCGATGTTGCAAGAGGTGCCTCGAGGGCGCTGCCAGGACGGGGGGAAATCGGCACACAACCGGGCAGTCGACCTTGCCGCGATTGACCGGATCCTGTCGTGATCGCCGTTCTGCAACACCCTTTAGCGCACCAGCATCCCGCGCACCGAGATCCCGTAGTGCGCCCGCAGCCGCCGCAGCTCCCACAGGCCCACCGCGGTCACCGAGAGCGGCGCCCCGAGCATGAACACCGCGCGCACCGGCCCGGGCACCCCCGACTACGCCCCGGTGAACAGGTCGACCAGCGTCATCTCCCGCACCAGTGTCATGGCGAGCAGCGGCGGCATCGTCTGGTGGATGTCGGCCGTGCGGAACACGTGCAGCAGGGCCAGGCCGACGCCCCAGGCGATGAACGGCAGCACCCACACCAGGACGAGCACCACGACCACCCATGTGACCACGGTCATCGCCGGGTTGGTGGCGAACCGCCCCTCGACGAAGCCGGTGAGCACCATCAGCGGGAACACGAACACCGCGGCGATCAGGGCCACCATCGCGCCGACCGGCCTGGCGGCCCGGCGCAGCAGGTCCCGGCGGGCGGACGGCGCGGTCAGGCGCCAGCAGGACACCCACGACCACCGGGAACGTCACGGACAGCACCAGCACGCTGGACCACGACTGGTCGAGACGGTCCTCGGCGACATCACCCACCGAGCTGCTCACCTTGTAGGCCACCGACACCCACACCACCGCGGCCAGCCCCACCAGTGTGCGGATCTTCTGCATGCGCGCGATGAAGGCATCCTCGACGAGGCCCGGCCGGGACGGCTTGAACACCCGCCGCGCGGTGCGGATCGGGCCGATCCGCCGCCGCAGCCGCGCCACGGGACCGGGCGGCGGGGAAACCGGGTGCGGCATATAGGGGTGGGGCACATGGGGCGGATGGCCACCCCCGGGCGGCGATACCTGGGGCGGATACCCACCTCCCGGCGGCGCGTACGGCCCGGGGGAGGGTGGATACGGCCCTGGCCGGGGCGGATACGGCTGCTGTCCGTTCGGGTCGTACGGCGACTGCCCGCCCGGGTTCCAGGTGCTCATTCTTGTGTCTCCCCCGACGCGTGACCAGGGGAACGAGCGCGACCCGCAGTGTATTGATCGCGCCGCCGAAGAGCACGCTTCCGGCCACCCCGACAATTTCATGCAAGCATGCTTGATTGTTTCTGGTGCCGCTGCCATGCTCCTCAGCACGCCGCACCACCCCGCACCGCACCACCCCGCACACCGCCGTGCCCCGAGGGGAGCGCCCGTGTCCGATCCGATGCCCGTGATCGACGATCTGCGCGAGGAGAGCGAGGAACTCGACCGCCTCGTGGCCGGGTTGTCCGCGCAGCGCTGGTCGCTCACGACCCCCGCGCCCGGCTGGACCGTGGCCCACCAGATCGCCCATCTCGCCTGGACGGACCGCTCGGCCCTGCTCGCCGTCACGGACGCCGACGGCTTCCACACACTGGTCGAGAAGGCCCTCGCAGCGCCGGACTCCTTCGTCGACCAGGGCGCCGAGGAGGGCGCGGGACTCCCGCCCGGCGAGCTGCTCGCCCGTTGGCGTGACGGCCGTGCGGCACTGGAGGAGGCGCTGCGGGCCGCTCCGCCGAAGGCGCGCTTCCCCTGGTACGGCCCACCCATGTCGGCTGCCTCCATGGCGACGGCCCGCCTCATGGAGACCTGGGCCCACGGACAGGACGTGGCCGACGCCCTCGGTGTGGTGCGCCCACCTACCGACCGGCTGCGGCATGTGGTCCGGCTCGGGGTCCGGACCCGGGACTTCGCCTACGGCGTGCACGGCCTGACCCCGCCCGCCGACCCGTTCCGCGTCGAACTCCGCGCCCCCTCCGGCGACCTGTGGGCGTACGGCCCCGAGGACGCCCCGCAGCGCGTCACCGGGTCGGCCCTCGACTTCTGCCTCCTGGTCACCCAGCGTGCCCACCGTTGCGACCTCGCCCTGCGCGCCGAGGGACCCGACGCCGACCGCTGGCTCGACCTCGCGCAGGCCTTCGCCGGGCCACCGGGCGGCGGACGCCCGCCGAAGGGGACCGCCTCATGACCCTCCGCATCGGCAACGCCTCCGGCTTCTACGGCGACCGGTTCGACGCGATGCGCGAGATGCTCACCGGCGGCGAACTCGACGTCCTCACCGGCGACTACCTCGCCGAGCTGACCATGCTCATCCTCGGCCGGGACCGTCTGAAGGATCCCGCCGCCGGATACGCCCGCACGTTCTTGCGGCAGTTGGAGGAGTGCCTGGGGCTCGCGCACGAGCGGGGCGTCAGGATCGTCACCAACGCGGGCGGCCTCAACCCGGCCGGACTCGCCGACGCCGTGGCGCGGTTGGCCGGCCGGCTGGGCATCCCCGTACGGGTCGCGCACGTGACGGGTGACGACCTCACCGCAGCGCACCCCGGCACTCTCGCCGCCCACGCCTACCTCGGCGGCTTCGGCATCGCGGAGGGCCTGCGGGCGGGCGCCGACGTCGTCGTCACCGGGCGGGTCACGGACGCGGCCCTGGTCACCGGGCCCGCCGCCGCGTACTTCGGCTGGACCCCACGGGACCACGACCGGCTCGCGGGCGCGGTGGTCGCGGGGCATGTCCTGGAGTGCGGGGCGCAGGCCACCGGCGGCAACTACGCCTTCTTCCGGGACGGCGACGTCCGCCGCCCCGGCTTCCCGCTCGCGGAGCTGCACGAGGACGGCAGCTGCGTCATCACCAAGCACCCCGGCACCGGCGGCTTCGTCGACGTCGGCACGGTCACCGCGCAACTGCTCTACGAGACGGCCGGTGCCCGGTACGCGGGGCCCGACGTCACCGCCCGGCTGGACACCGTGCGGCTGAGCCAGGACGGGCCCGACCGGGTGCGGATCGAGGGCGTGCGGGGCGAGGCACCGCCGCCCACCCTCAAGGTCGGCCTCAACCGGCTCGGCGGCTTCCGCAACGAGGTCGTCTTCGTGCTCACCGGCCTCGACATCGAGGCCAAGGCCGCCCTGGTGCGGGAGCAGCTGGAACCGGCCCTCGCCAAGGTGTCCGACGTGCGCTGGGAGCTGGCCCGCACCGACCGCCCCGACGCGCCCGCCGAGGAGACGGCGAGCGCGTTGCTGCGGCTCGTCGTGCGCGACCGCGACCAGGAGACCGCCGGGCGGGCGCTGAGCGGGGCGGCCGTGGAGCTGGCACTCGCCAGCTACCCGGGCTTCCATGTGCTGGCCCCACCCGGAAAGGGATCGCCCTATGGGGTCTTCGAGGATGTGTACGTCCCCCATGGGGCAATCGACCATGTGGCGGTCCTCCACGACGGACACCGGGTCCCGGTGCCGCCGCCCCACGACACCCTCGTCCTCGACGAGGTCCCGCAGCCTCCGCTGCCCGAGCCGCTGCCGCCCGGGCCGGTGACCAGGACCGCCCTCGGCCGTGTCGCGGGTGCCCGCAGCGGCGACAAGGGCGGCAACGCCAACGTCGGGGTGTGGGCGCGCACGGACGACGCCTGGCGGTGGCTCGCCCACGAGCTGACCGCCGACCGCTTCCGCGAACTGATCCCCGAGAGCCGCGAGCTGACCGTCGTACGGCACGTCCTGCCGAACCTGCGCGCCCTCAACTTCGTCGTCGAGGGGATCCTCGGTGCCGGTGTCGCAGCGCAGCACCGCTTCGACCCACAGGCCAAGGCCCTCGGCGAATGGCTGCGCTCCCGCCACCTCGACATACCGGAGGCCCTGCTGTGACCGTCCTGACCTCCGGGCTCGACCCTCACGGCCCCGACTTCCGGGCCAACCGCGAGGCGATGCTCGCCAAGCTCGCCGCCCTCGACGCCGAGCACGCCAAGGCCCTCGCGGGCGGCGGCGAGAAGTACGTCGCACGGCACCGGGGGCGCGGCAAACTCCTCGCCCGCGAGCGCATCGAGCTGCTCCTCGACCCCGACACGCCGTTCCTGGAACTGTCCCCGCTGGCAGCGTGGGGCAGCGACCACACCGTCGGCGCGTCGCTCGTCACCGGCATCGGGACCGTCGAGGGCGTGGAGTGCCTGATCACCGCCAACGACCCGACCGTGCGCGGCGGGGCGAGCAACCCCTGGTCGCTGAAGAAGGCCCTGCGCGCCAACGACGTCGCGCTCGCCAACCGGCTGCCCTGCATCAGCCTGGTGGAGTCGGGCGGCGCCGACCTCCCCTCCCAGAAGGAGATCTTCATCCCCGGCGGCGCCATCTTCCGCGACCTCACCCGGCTGTCCGCCGCGGGCATCCCCACCGTCGCGGTCGTCTTCGGCAACTCCACGGCCGGCGGCGCCTACATCCCCGGCATGTCCGATCACGTGATCATGGTCAAGGAACGGGCGAAGGTGTTCCTCGGCGGTCCGCCGCTGGTGAAGATGGCCACCGGCGAGGAGAGCGACGACGAGTCCCTGGGCGGCGCGGAGATGCACGCCCGCACCTCGGGCCTCGCCGACTACTTCGCCGTCGACGAGCCGGACGCGCTCCGCCAGGCCCGCCGCGTGGTCGCCCGCCTCAACCACCGCAAGGCGTACGAGGATCCGGGGCCGGCCGAGCCGCCCAAGTACGACGCGGAGGAGCTGCTGGGCATCGTTCCCGGCGACCTGAAGAGCCCCTTCGACCCGCGCGAGGTCATCGCGCGCATCGTCGACGCCTCCGACTTCGACGAGTTCAAGCCGCTGTACGGGACCAGCCTGACCACCGGCTGGGCCACCCTCCACGGCTATCCCGTGGGTGTGCTGGCGAACGCCCGGGGAGTCCTCTTCAGCGAGGAGTCCCAGAAGGCCGCCCAGTTCATCCAGCTCGCCAACCAGCGCGACATCCCCCTGCTCTTCCTGCACAACACCACGGGTTACATGGTCGGCAAGGAGTACGAGCAGGGCGGCATCATCAAACACGGCGCGATGATGATCAACGCGGTCAGCAACAGCCGCGTGCCCCATCTCTCCGTGCTCATGGGGGCGTCGTACGGCGCCGGCCACTACGGCATGTGCGGCCGCGCCTACGACCCCCGCTTCCTGTTCGCCTGGCCCAGCGCCAAGTCGGCCGTCATGGGCCCGCAGCAGCTCGCGGGCGTCCTGTCGATCGTCGCCCGCCAGTCGGCCGCCGCCAAGGGACAGCCCTACGACGAGGAGGCGGACGCGGCACTGCGCGCCATGGTGGAGCAGCAGATCGAGTCCGAGTCGCTGCCGATGTTCCTGTCCGGGCGGCTCTACGACGACGGCGTCATCGACCCGCGCGACACCCGCACCGTCCTCGGCCTGTGCCTCTCCGCGATCCACACCGCCCCCTACGAGGGCGCCCGCGGCGGCTTCGGCGTCTTCCGGATGTGAGGAACCTTCAGTGATCACTTCTGTGCTGGTCGCCAACCGGGGCGAGATCGCCTGCCGCGTCTTCCGCACCTGCCACGACCTGGGCATCCGTACCGTCGCCGTGCACTCGGACGCCGACGCGAACGCCCTGCACGCGCGCGTGGCCGACGTGAGCGTACGACTCGCGGGGGAGACGCCCGCCGACACGTACCTGCGCGGCGACCTGATCGTGAAGGCCGCCGTCGCCGCCGGGGCGGACGCCGTGCACCCCGGCTACGGCTTCCTCTCCGAGAACGCCGACTTCGCCCGGGCCGTCCTGGACGCGGGCCTGCGCTGGATCGGCCCGCCCCCACAGGCCATCGAGGCGATGGCGTCCAAGACCCGCGCCAAACGGCTCATGGGCATCCGGCCCCTCACCGACGTCACCGGGACCGACCTGCCCGTGCTGGTGAAGGCGGCGGCCGGTGGCGGCGGCCGTGGCATGCGCGTCGTACGCCGACTCGCCGACCTGGAAGGCGAGTTGGCCGCGGCCCGGGCCGAGGCCGCGAGCGCCTTCGGTGACGGTGAGGTCTTCGTCGAGCCGTACGTGGAGAACGGCCGCCACGTCGAGGTGCAGATCCTCGCCGACACCCACGGCACGATCTGGCCTCTCGGCACCCGCGACTGCTCCCTGCAGCGCCGCCACCAGAAGGTGATCGAGGAGGCCCCGGCGCCCGGCCTGTCCGGGGAACTCGACGAGGAGGTCCGCGCCCTCGCCGTACGGGCGGCACGGGCCGTGGACTACGTGGGCGCGGGGACGGTCGAGTTCCTCGTCGCCGACGGCCACGCGCACTTCCTGGAGATGAACACCCGCCTCCAGGTCGAACACCCCGTCACAGAAGCCGTGTTCGGCATCGACCTGGTGGCGGAGCAGATCCGGATCGCCGAGGGACACCCCCTCGCAGCCGAGCCGCCACGCGCGCGTGGCCACGCCGTCGAGGCCCGCCTGTACGCCGAGGACCCGGCGCGCGGCTGGTCCCCGCAGACCGGCACGCTGCACCGTCTGACCGTCCCCCGGTCCGTCCGCCTGGACACCGGGTACACGGACGGCGACGAGATCGGCGTCCACTACGACCCCATGCTCGCCAAGGTGGTAGCCCACGCGCCCACCCGCCCGGAGGCCCTGCGCATCCTGGCCTCCGCCCTGGAACGGGCCGCGATCCACGGCCCCGTCACCAACCGCGACCTCCTGGTCCGCTCCCTGCGCCACCCCGAGTTCACCGCGGCCCGCATGGACACCGGCTTCTACGAGCGCCACCTGCCGGGCCTGACCGAACCGTCCCCGGACCCGCACGCCCCCCTGGCCGCCGCCCTCGCCGACGCCCACGGCCGATCCCGCTTCGGGGGCTGGCGCAACGTCCCCGCGCAGCCGCAGACCAAGCGGTACCTGATGGCGGGCGAGGAACACGAGGCCCGCTACCGGCACACCCGGCAGGGCCCGGAGGCGGAGGGGGTACGGGTGGTGCATGCGGACGCGCACCTCGTGATCCTCGAAGTGGACGGGGTGGAGCGGAAGTACGAGGTCTCCCACTACGGCGACCGGATCCACGTCAACACCACCACCCTGACCGCCCTGCCCCGCTTCCCCGACCCCACCACCCAGCACGCCCCGGGCTCGCTCCTGGCGCCGATGCCGGGCACGGTCGTCCGAGTCGCCGACGGCCTGACGGCAGGGGCGCCCGTGAAGGCGGGCGAGCCCCTGCTCTGGCTGGAGGCGATGAAGATGCAGCACAAGATCACGGCCCCGGTGACGGGAACGCTGACCGACCTGTGCGTCGTACCAGGACAGCAGGTGGAGCCGGGCTCACTGCTGGCAGTGGTGACAGAGACCGCTTAGGGGCGCGGGGAACTGCGCGATCAGCCACGACGAAGGAGTCACATGGCCACGATCGAGACCGACGAACACAAGTCCCTCCGGAAAGCCGTCGCCGCACTGGGCAAACGCCACGGCCGTGAAACCGATCCCGCCCAGCTCTGGTCAGAGGCAGGCAAACTCGGCTACCTCGGAGTCAACCTCCCCGAGGCGTACGGAGGCGGAGGCGGCGGGATCTCCGAACTCTCCATCGTCCTCGAAGAGCTCGGCGCAGCCGGCTGCCCTCTCCTCATGCTGATCGTCTCACCGGCCATCTGCGGCACCGTGATAGCCCGCTTCGGCACGGACGCCCAGAAACAACAGTGGCTCCCCGGCCTCGCCGACGGCACCCGCCTCATGGCCTTCGGCATCACCGAACCCGACGCCGGCTCCAACAGCCACCGCATCACCACCACGGCCCGAAGGGACGGTGCCGACTGGCTCCTCACCGGCCGCAAGGTCTTCATCTCCGGCGTCGACATCGCCGACGCGACCCTCGTCGTCGGGCGCACCGAAGACGCCCGCACCGGCCGCCTCAAGCCCTGCCTCTTCATCGTCCCGCGCGACACGCCCGGCTTCACCCGCCGCCCCATCGACATGGAACTGAACGCCGCGGAGAAGCAGTTCGAACTCGTCCTGGACGACGTACGGCTGCCCGCCGACGCCCTGGTCGGCGACGAGGACGCCGGGCTCCTCCAGCTCTTCGCCGGCCTCAACCCCGAGCGCATCATGACCGCCGCCTTCGCGATCGGCATGGGCCGGCACGCCCTGGCCGGAGCCATCGACTACGCCCGCGACCGCAGCGTCTGGAACACCCCCATCGGTGCCCACCAGGCCATCGCCCACCCCCTGGCCCAGGCCCACATCGACCTCGAACTCGCCCGCCTGATGATGCAGAAGGCCGCCGCCCTCTACGACGCGGGCGACGACATGGGAGCCGGCGAGGCCGCCAACATGGCCAAGTACGCCGCCGGGGAAGCCTGCGTGAAGGCCGTCGACCAGGCCGTGCACACCCTCGGCGGCAACGGCCTCACCCGCGAGTACGGTCTGGCCCGGCTGATCACGGCCTCGCGCGTGGCTCGTATCGCCCCGGTGAGCCGGGAGATGATTCTCAACTACGTCTCCCACCAGACCCTGGGCCTGCCCAAGTCGTACTGAGAACCTGAGACTTCCCGCGCCGCGAGGAGGAACCAGCCATGTTCCGCAGCGAGTACGCAGACGTCCCGCCCGTCGAACTGCCCATCCACGACGCCGTCCTGGCCCGGGCCGCCGAGTTCGGCGACATCCCGGCGCTGATCGACGGCACCGACGGCACCACCCTCACCTACGAGCAGGTCGACCGGTTCCACCGGCGCGTCGCCGCCGGCCTCGCCGAGACCGGGGTCCGCAAGGGCGACGTCCTCGCCCTGCACAGCCCCAACACCGTGGCCTTCCCGACCGCCTTCTACGCGGCCACGCGCGCGGGTGCCACCGTCACCACCGTGCACCCGCTCGCCACCGCCGACGAGTTCGCCAAACAGCTCCGGGACTCGGCGGCCCGCTGGATCGTCACCGTGTCACCCCTGCTGGACACCGCCCGGCGCGCCGCCGAACTCGCGGGCGGCGTACGGGAGATCTTCGTGTGCGACAGCGCGACCGGCCACCGCTCCCTGATCGACATGCTGGCCTCCACGGCCCCCGAGCCGCGGGTCGCCATCGACCCCGCCGAGGACGTCGCCGCCCTGCCGTACTCCTCCGGGACCACCGGCGTCCCCAAGGGCGTGATGCTCACCCACCGGCAGATCGCCACCAACCTCGCCCAGCTCCACCCGGCGGTCCCCGCGGGCCCGGGAGACCGCGTCCTGGCGGTTCTTCCCTTTTTCCACATATACGGCCTCACGGCCCTGATGAACGCACCCCTGCGGCAGGGCGCCACCGTCGTCGTCCTGCCCCGCTTCGACCTGGAACAGTTCCTCGCGGCCGTCCAGAACCACCGCATCACGGCCCTCTACGTGGCGCCGCCCATCGTCCTGGCCCTCGCCAAACACCCGGCCGTGGCCCAGTACGACCTGTCGTCGCTGCACTACATCATCAGCGCCGCCGCACCCCTGGACGCCCGCCTCGCAGCCGCCTGCTCCCAGCGCCTCGGCCTGCCGCCCGTCGGCCAGGCCTACGGCATGACGGAACTGTCGCCCGGCACCCACGTCGTCCCCCTGGACGCCATGCGCGACGCCCCGCCCGGCACCGTCGGCAAGCTCGTCGCGGGCACCGAGATGCGCATCGTCTCCCTCGACGACCCCGGCAAGGACCTCCCCGCCGGCGAACCCGGCGAGATCCTCATCCGCGGCCCGCAGCTCATGAAGGGCTACCTCGGCCGTCCCGACGCGACCACCGCGATGATCGACCCGGACGGCTGGCTGCACACCGGCGACGTCGGTCATGTGGACGACGACGGCTGGCTGTTCGTCGTCGACCGGGTCAAGGAACTCATCAAGTACAAGGGCTTCCAGGTGGCCCCCGCCGAGCTGGAGGCCCTGCTCCTCACCCACCCGGGCATCGCGGACGCCGCGGTCATCGGCAGGTACGACGCCGACGGCAACGAGGTTCCGCACGCCTACGTGGTCCGCCAGCCGTGCGCCGCCGACCTCACCGCGGCCGAGATCATGACGCACGTCGCCGAGCGCGTGGCCCCCTACAAGCGGATACGCCACGTCACCTTCATCGTCGGCGTCCCCCGCGCGGCCTCCGGCAAGATCCTCCGCCGACAGCTCAGGGAGAGCGCATGACGCTGATCGCCCGTACCCGCTCGCGTGGCGTGGAGAGCCTGGCCCTCGACGCGCCGCACCACCGCAACGCCCTGTCGGCGGCCCTCGTCGGCGAACTGGCCGACGCGCTCACCGACGCCGCCAAGGACACCGGCGTCCGCGCGATCGTCCTCACCCACACCGGCAACACCTTCTGCGCGGGCGCCGACCTCAAGGATCCGCCACCGCCCGAGGCACTGGTCGCCCTGCTGCGGCAGATCGTCGAGCTGCCCAAACCGGTCGTCGCCCGCGTCACCGGACATGTCCGCGCGGGCGGCCTCGGCCTCCTGGCCGCCTGCGACATCGCGGCCGCCTCCACGGAAGCCACCTTCGCCTTCACCGAGGTCCGCATCGGGGTCGCCCCGGCCGTGATCTCCCTGCCGATCCTGCCCCGCGCCGACCCCCGCGCCCTGGCCCGCCACTACCTCACCGGCGAACGCTTCACAGCCTCCGAGGCCGTGGCAACGGGCCTGCTCACCACCTGTGACAGCGATGTCGACCAGGCCCTCGAACCCATCCTCGACGGTCTGCGCCGCTCCGCCCCCGAAGCCCTGGCCGAGACGAAACGGCTGCTCACGGCTAGGGTGCTGGAAGCCTTCGACCGGGACGCGGCCGACCTGACCGCGCTCTCGGCCCGGCTGTTCTCCTCCCCGCAGGCCCGCGAGGGGATGACGGCCTTCCTCGAACGACGGGATCCGGCATGGGTGGTGTGAGCACGGTCGACCGTGCGGAGAGAGTCCCCAAGCAGGACCGCAGCCGGGCCACCCGGCAGCGGCTCCTCGAAGCCGCCGTGTCCTGCCTCGCCGAACACGGCTGGGCAGGATCCACCGTCTCCGTGGTCGCCGAACGCGCCGGCGTCTCCCGCGGCGCCGCCCAGCACCACTTCCCGACCCGCGAGGACCTCTTCACCGCGGCCGTCGAGTACGTCGCCGAGGAACGCTCCACGGCCCTGCGCGCCCTGTTCCCCGAGGGGGCGGCCGGCGACCGCCACGCCGTCGTCGCCGCCCTGGTCGACCTTTACACCGGGCCGCTGTTCCGCGCCGCCCTCCACCTCTGGGTCGCCGCCTCCAACGAGGAGCAGCTCCGGCCCCGCGTCACCGAACTCGAATCCCGCGTCGGCCGCGAGACCCACCGCATAGCCGTCGACCTCCTCGCCGCCGACGAGTCCGTCCCCGGCGTCCGCGAAACGGTCCAGGGCCTGCTCGACATGGCCCGCGGCCTCGGCCTCGCCAACCTCCTCACGGACGACGCGGCCCGCCGGGAACGGGTGGTCGCGCAGTGGGCGGGACTGCTGGAGGAGACGCTGGGCTGAGGGGCTGGTGGCAGCACGGACGCGGAGTGTGCATACCGCGGTATGCTCGGAGCATGGCGGACACGACGCGCATCACGGTGACACTGCCGACAGACCAGGTCGCCGAGCTCAGGAAGCTCACCGACAACGTCTCCGGCTATGTCGCCGAGGCGGTGGCACGCCAGCTGCGGCATCAGTTGCTCGGCGCCGACCTGATGCGTCACCAGGAGGAGCACGGGGCGTTCACCGAGGAGGAGCTGGCCGAGGCCCGCTCCAGGATCCTCGGCACTGCGGATGCCGGCGGATCGGCGAGCGCGGCGTGACGGAGCACGTCGAGACGGTTGTCCTGGACTCTCAGGGGCTCTCCGCCTGGATCGCCCAGGATCGCAAGATCCTGGCGATGTTCCAGGTTCTCCACGCCATGGGCGCCGATCTCGTCATCGGCGCCAACACCATCGTGGAAGTCAGTCATGCGCGCGTGAACATGCCCCGTCTGCAGTGGGCGCTCTCCCGCGTCAAGGTCGAGCCGGTGACCGAGGGCGCCGCGAAAGCGTCCGCGGAACTGCTGAAGGCCGCCGGGCTGCACGGCCACAAGTACGCGATCGACGCGACCGTCGCCGAGGTGGCACTGAGGCAGCCGGGCCCCGTGGCCGTGCTGACGTCCGACGTCGACGACATGGCGCGGCTGTGCGGCGACCGAGTCCGGCTCATCGGCATCTGAGCCTCACGGACTGAGCCGCTCCACCCGCCAGCTGCCGTCCGGCTGCTCCACGTACCGCAACCGGTCGTGCAGCCGGTTCTCGCGTCCCTGCCAGAACTCCACCGTCTGCGGGGCCACCCGGAAACCGCCCCAGTGCGGCGGCACCGGCACCTGCTCGCCCTCCGGGTAGCGCGCGGCCAGCTCGGCGTACGCGGCGTCGATGTCGGCCCGGGTGGGGACCACCGACGACTGGGCGCTGGCCCACGCCCCCAGCTGCGAGCCGTGCGGCCGGGTGCGGAAGTACGCCGCCGTCTCGTCCCGCCCGGTCCGCCGCGCCACCCCGCTCACGATGACCTGCCGGGCCATCGGATGCCAGGGGAACAGCAGAGAGACGTACGGGTTCTCCGCCAGATCACGCGCCTTGCGGGACTCGTAGTTGGTGTAGAAGACGAAGCCCTGCGTGTCGAAGTGCTTCAGCAGCACCGTACGGGCGCTCGTCCGCCCCTCGGCGTCCGCCGTCGAGACGATCATGGCGTTCGGCTCGAACAGTCCGCCGTCCGTCGCGGCCTGCTTGAACCAGCGCGCGAACTGCTCGACGGGCGTCGCGGCCAGCTCGGTCTCGGAGAGGCCCTCGGCCCGGTACTGCTTGCGCATCGAAGGCAGATCGAAAGGGACGTCGTCGCGGTCGGTCACCCGGTCATCTTGCCGTACGGACGGTGTCCTTCGTCACTGCCTGGCACTGAGTGCCGTGAACCCTCCCCAAGTGTGGCACTCGGAGATATCGTTTCCGTGCCGTTCCGGTTGGGTGACCGCCATCCGAACGGGGCATCACAGGGGCAACCGGCCAGGACCGCGAGTCGCCTGCACGACCGTGGATCCACTGGACGGCGCCCGCTGCGCAAGCTGACTGACACATGGTTCGTTCGTCTCACCCCATAACACACCATCTGTCACTTACATCACGAGGAGCCGCCTGATGTCCGACTTCGTACCCGGGCTCGAAGGAGTCGTCGCGTTCGAGACGGAGATCGCCGAACCCGACAAGGAGGGCGGCGCACTCCGGTACCGGGGCGTCGACATCGAGGACCTCGTCGGCCACGTCTCGTTCGGCAACGTCTGGGGCCTGCTCGTCGACGGCGCCTTCAACCCCGGCCTGCCCCCCGCCGAGCCGTTCCCCATTCCCGTGCACTCCGGCGACATCCGCGTGGACGTCCAGTCCGCCCTGGCCATGCTGGCGCCCGTCTGGGGCCTCAAACCCCTCCTCGACATCGACGCCGAAGAGGCCCGCGAGAACCTGGCCCGGGCAGCCGTCATGGCCCTTTCCTACGTCGCCCAGTCCGCCCGTGGCCAGGGCCTGCCGATGGTCCCGCAGCGGGAGATCGACAAGGCCCAGTCCGTCGTCGAGCGCTTCATGATCCGCTGGCGCGGCGAGCCGGACCCCAAGCACGTCGCGGCCGTGGACGCGTACTGGACGAGCGCCGCCGAGCACGGCATGAACGCGTCCACCTTCACCGCCCGGGTCATCGCCTCGACCGGCGCGGACGTGGCGGCGGCGCTGTCCGGCGCGGTGGGCGCGATGTCCGGCCCGCTGCACGGCGGCGCCCCCTCCCGCGTCCTCGGCATGATCGAGGAGATCGAGCGCACGGGTGACGCCGAGGCCTACGTCAAGAACGCGCTCGACAAGGGCGAACGCCTCATGGGCTTCGGCCACCGCGTCTACCGCGCCGAGGACCCGCGCGCCCGGGTCCTGCGCCGCACCGCCCGCGAACTGGGCGCTCCCCGCTTCGAGGTCGCCGAGGCCCTGGAGAAGGCGGCCCTCGCGGAACTCCACGCCCGCCGCCCCGACCGCGTCCTCGCGACGAACGTCGAGTTCTGGGCGGCCATCGTCCTGGACTTCGCCGAGGTCCCGGCCCACATGTTCACGTCCATGTTCACCTGCGCCCGCACGGCCGGCTGGTCCGCCCACATCCTGGAGCAGAAGCGCACGGGCCGCCTGGTCCGCCCCTCGGCCCGCTATGTGGGCCCGGGCACCCGCAACCCCCGCGAGATCGAGGGCTACGAGGACATCGCCCACTGACACTCCCGCTCACGGCCTCACCCGACCCCGGGTGAGGCCCCCCGCCCCTCCCCGCCCGCGAGCCGGTCCAGTTCCTCCCCGATGGCCCCCCGCAGCCGGTCGTGCGCGGGCCCGAGGGCGTACCGCTCCTCGCGCCACATCTCCCGCGGATACAGCCACACGGGCAACCGCACCAGTTCCTCGGGCTCCCACACGTACCGGGGCCACACGTGCGCGTGCAGGAACCCGTCGGTGTTCCCGAGGATCTCCAGATTGACCCGCCGGAACCCGGTCTCCACCCGCCGGCAGGCCCGCTCGACGGCTTCCCCCAGCCGGTCCATGTCGGCCAGGAACGCCAGCCGCGCGCTCCGTGGCAGCTCGGACAGCCGCTGGACGGCGGGGTCATCGGTGAGCAGCACCGAGTAGCCGGGCAGGAACTGCACATCACCGATCGCCGCGAACCCGGAATCCAGCCTCCGCATCACGGCCGGGTTCTCACCCCGCAGAGCGCTGCCGATCCGGTCCTCGTGCCACGCACCCACCGCCATCACCCCCGGGCACCTCGGAGAACGCAGACGACCCGCGAGTCTGGTTCCTCTTGGGGAGGAGCCGGCCGGACGTACCGGCGACTCGCGGGTCGGGTGACTGCCTGAGATTGGGCCGGCTGCGCGCTTCGATCACACGCTGGTCCGGCACCGCACTGAGTGTGGTGACGAGCCGCTAGCCCGCAGCCACCTCACGCGTCCGGTTCTCATACATCTGCCGAACCACCTCCCTTCTCGTGTACCTGAACCCTAAGAAAGCGTTCGGTCCCGCATCAACCGTTTTTTTGAGACCTTGACTCCATGACGCAGCGGCGGGCGGTTCTCAGCGGTTCGGTGTTCGAGGAGCGGATCGGGTACGCCCGGGCCGTCGTCGACGGGGACTGGGTGCACGTGTCGGGGACGACCGGGTTCGACTACGCGCGGATGACGATCTCCGAGGACGTGGTGGAGCAGGCCGAGCAGTGTCTGCGGAACATCGGGGCCGCACTGGAGGAGGCCGGGTGTTCGTTCGCGGACGTCGTGCGGGTGCGGTACCTGCTGCCCGAGCGGGAGGACTTCGAGCCGTGCTGGCCGGTGCTGCGCACGTGCTTCGGGGAGGTGCGGCCGGCCGCGACGATGATGGTCTGCGGGCTGGCGGACCCCCGCATGAGGATCGAGATCGAGGTGTACGCGCGGCGGGGCAGCGGCGGCGGGTCCCTGCCGTTGATCGACTAGCCGGCCGGCCAAGGGTGCCGGCGGGCCGGTGACGGGCCCGCCGGGACGGCCCCGGCGGCGTTGACGTGGGCATTGCCGCCGTACAACGATTCCTTCAATGTTGTGGGAACCCGGTGTGCGCTGGGTCACGTTCCAGTTGAATGATTGCAAGGAGCGAACCGACGTGCCGTACGTGCGGACGCAGCCTGCAGGGGGTCCAGGTGAGTGCTTCCCGGCGTAGTGGGACCACCGACGAGCTGGGGCCGGACGAGCCCGAGCGGGACGGTTCGGATGGTTCGGATCTGCTTGCCGCTTTGCTGGACGGGATGGACGCGGCGCTGTGCGCGTTCGACGCCGACGGCGTCGTCACGCACTGGAACCGCGAGGCCGAGCGGATCCTCGGCTGGAGCGCGGACGAGGCCGTGGGGCGGCGGGGGCTCGCCGGATGGGCCGTGCGCAGCGCGGACGCCGAGGAGGTCGAGGGCCGGCTGCTGTCGTCGATGCACGCCCCGGGGCGGCAGGTGCACGAGTTCGCGCTGCTGACCAAAGACGGCGGGCGGGTGCTCGTGCGGACGCAGTCGGCGGCGGTGCTCGGACCCGACGGGAAGCCGGCGGGTGTGTACTGCGCGTTCAGCGAGGTGCACGCGCAGATCGATCTGGAGCGTTCGATCGCGCTGAGCGAGGCGCTGTTCGAGGACGCGAGCTGGGGTGTCGTCCTGGTGGACGTGGACCTGCGGCCGGCCGTGGTCAACGCGCACGCGGCCCGGGCGCTGGGCACCGGCCGTACGTCGGTGCTGGGGCGCCCGCTCGGGGAGCTGCTGTCGCAGGGCGTGGAGGAGCTGGAGAGCGCGCTGCAGCACGTGCTGGCGGAGGGCGCGCCGCCCGCGCCCGCCGAGGTGTGGGTGAGCGTGCGTGCCGCGGAGGGTGAGCAGCGCAGGTGCTGGCGCAGCGGCTTCCTGAGACTGGCCTCGCCGCTCGCGGAGGAGCCCGTCCCACTGGGGGTGGGCTGGCTGTTCCAGGACGTGACGGAGGCCAAGCAGGCCGAGCAGGAGGCGTCCCTGCTGCGGTTCCGTACGCAGCAGCTGCACCGGGCGTCGCGGGCGGCGGCCGAGTGCGAGGATCCGGCCGAGGCGGCGACGGTCCACCTGGACTTCGCCCTGGCCGGGTTCGCCGACCACGCGCTGATCGACCGGGTCGCCGGGGGTGCGCTCACCGACGGGGAGGCAGAAGGGCCCGTCCGGCTGGTCCGGGTCGCCGCCACGCCGTCCGGAGCGCCGGGCCCGAGCAGCCTGTCCGGGCACGCGGGCCTGCCCGTGCGTTACGCCGAGGGGCACCCGGCCCTGCAGTGTGCGGAGCGGGCGGGGGCCCTGCGGGCGAGCGCGGGCACGGCCCCGCCCGAGGCGGCCCGCGAGTGGGCCGTGGCCCGCCAGTGGCCTCCGGATGCGGTGCACGCCCTGTGCGCGGTGCTGCGCAGCCGGGGCCGGACGCTGGGTGTCGTGACGTTCCTGCGGGGTGCGGGCCGCAGCGCCTTCGAGCGCTCGGACGCGCTGTACGCGGAGGACGTGGCGCTGCGGATCGCCGCGGCGCTGGATCTCGCGGGGTTGTCGGGCGGGGAGTGAGCGGCGCCCGGCGTGGTCCCGCCGCTGCGGGGCGGGACCGGTCTCCTCTCTGCCGTGGTGCGGACCCCGGTGCCGGCGCCCGTGCCGGTTTCAGTACCGGTAGAAGATCCGGTCGCGGTACTGCTCCATGACCCGGGCGTTCCATTCGTGGCCGCCGTCCACGTTCCCGGAGCGCAGCAGGGGCGGTTCGATGCCCCGGTCGGCGAGGGTGGTGGCGGTCGTCGCCATGACGGCCTGGAGGAGGGCCGTGGTGACGACCGTCGAGGCCGGGGCGAAGGGGGCCGGGATGTCCTCGTGGGTGAGTGCCGCGTCGCCGACCGCGATCCCCGAGTCGAGGACGAGGTCGCAGTGGTCCTTGAGGTACGTCCCGGAGGAGTGCCGGGACTTCGTCTCGGAGGCGTAGGCCACCGAGGTCACGCCGATGACCTTCACGCCCAGGGCGCGTGCGTTCATGGCCATCTCCACGGGCAGCGCGTTGCGCCCCGACAGGGAGATGATCAGCAGGGCGTCGCCCGCGCGGAGCGGCGAGCTGTCGAGGACGGCGCTCGCGAGGCCGTCGACGCGTTCCAGCGCGGAGCCGAGCGGTGCGGGCATGACGTCGACGCCGACGACACCGGGCACGACGAGCAGGTTCATCAGGGCGAGGCCGCCTGCGCGGTAGACGAGGTCCTGCGCGGCGAGGGAGGAGTGCCCGGCGCCGAAGGCGAAGAGCCGGCCGCCGTCCGCGACGGTGTCGGCGAGGAGCGTCCCGGCCGCGGTGATGCTGTCGGTCTCCTCGTCGCGCAGCCGCTGCAGCAGGCCGATGGCGGCGTCGAGGAACGGGCCGGCCGGCGCGCGGTCGCTCATACGGGGTCCCTTCGGGCAGGCCTGGGCGGCTGGTGTCGCGCATCACGGTGCGGTCTGGACCAGTGCGGTGTCAATACGGCCGTGGGGGCCGCGCGCCGAGCGGCGGAAGGCTCCCGAAGGGGAAGTCCGTACCCTTGCGCGCGGCCGGGTAATCCTCCGCTTCGCCTCCGGCGGCACGGTTGTCGGTGGTATCCGGCAGAATTGGGTTCAGGGCCAGCGCACACGCCGGTGAGCCGTCCAGCCTCCGGCAGATCTCATTCGAGGGGCACGTATGTCCGGACTGATCGACACCACGGAGATGTATCTCCGCACCATCCTCGAGCTGGAGGAAGAGGGTGTGGTCCCCATGCGCGCCCGTATCGCCGAGCGGTTGGACCAGAGCGGGCCGACCGTGAGTCAGACCGTGGCGCGGATGGAGCGAGACGGCCTGGTGTCCGTCGCCAGCGACCGGCATCTGGAGCTGACCGACGAGGGCCGCCGGCTGGCGACGCGCGTGATGCGCAAGCACCGCCTCGCCGAGTGTCTGCTCGTCGACGTGATCGGTCTGGAGTGGGAGCAGGTCCACGCGGAGGCGTGCCGCTGGGAGCACGTGATGAGCGAGGCCGTCGAGCGCCGCGTCCTGGAGCTGCTGCGGCACCCGACGGAGTCGCCGTACGGCAACCCGATCCCGGGTCTCGAGGAGCTCGGCGAGAAGGACGGCGCCGACCCGTTCCTGGACGAGGGCATGGTGTCGCTGGCCAGCCTCGCCCCGGGTGCCGAGGGCAAGACGGTCGTGGTGCGCCGGATCGGCGAGCCGATCCAGACGGACGCGCAGCTGATGTACACGCTGCGGCGGGCGGGCGTGCAGCCCGGCTCGGTGGTGAGCGTGACCGAGTCGGCGGGCGGGGTGCTGGTGGGCAGCGGCGGCGAGGCGGCCGAGCTGGAGTCGGACGTGGCCTCCCACGTGTTCGTCGCCAAGCCCTGAGCCCGGCCGCCCCTCGCGCCAGGGTGTCGCCAACTCCCGCTGTCCGTGCGGTCGTTGTGGCATCGGAGGTCTCTTGGCGTGATCCGGACCGAATCGGGGATCCAGTCCGTCGAATGGCAGCGCTCGTCCGTTTCCCGTGCGACGCTGTCGCGTGAGGCATATGACCTGAGGGCTCTGGGCCGCGGCTCGACAGTGAGACCGCCAGGCCGGGGAGGGGGCGGGAGGATGTGCCGTAAGGACGCGGAGGGCCCCGGCGCCGTGCGGCGCCGGGGCCTGTCCTCCCCTGTGCTGACCCGGAGCCCCGAGCTCTCAGGGTCATTCCCCTCGGACCGGTTTCCCCGAGCGGTCCGCCTCCCGATGAAGATCTCCCCTCGGCAGCGGCGATCAATCCCCGAGGATGGTCACTCGAACGAGGGGTGTTGCCCGCGAGAACGCCATCCTCGAAAGCGCATTCGATAGTCTGCGGGCGGCGCACGGCACAGGTGCACCGACGCGTACGGCAACCAGCACGGCAGAAGGCACAGCAGGCAGAACACGGTTCACAGGACCGGCCGGCTCCGATGAGCCGCGGTCCGCGCGAAGCTTGGGGGGTGCCAGACATGGCGCGACGCATCGACGTGACCGGGACGGGCGGCGTACGCCTGGCGGCCTGGGAGTTCGGCGACCCGCCCAAGACCGACCCGGCGCAGGACGGCCAGGGGGCGTACGACGGGCGCACCGCGCCGGAGGGTTCGCCGGGCGTGCTGTTACTGCACGGTCTCATGGGCCGCGCCTCGCACTGGGCGTCCACCGCCCGCTGGCTGTCCGCGCGCTACCGCGCGGTCGCCCTCGACCAGCGCGGCCACGGCCGCAGCGACAAACCCCCGCAGGGCGCCTTCACGCGTGACGCCTACGTCGACGACGCCGAGGCCGCCCTGGAGGAGCTCGGCCTCGCCCCGGTGGTCCTCATCGGTCACGCCATGGGCGCGCTGACCGCCTGGCAGCTCGCCGCCAAGCGTCCGGACCTGGTCCGCGGGCTGATCATCTGCGACATGCGGGCCTCCGCGCTCGGAGCCGCCTCGCAGCGCGAGTGGGGCCAGTGGTTCGAGTCCTGGCCCCTGCCCTTCGCCACGCTCGCCGACGTCCGCAAGTGGTTCGGCGAGGACGACCCCTGGGTGGAGCGGCCCAATCCGGCCCGTGGCGAGTTCTACGCCGAGGTGATGGCCGAGTCCCCGGACGGCTGGCGCCCGGTCTTCGAGCCGGAGCAGATGCTCCGTTCCCGTGAGACGTGGGTGTACGACGCGCACTGGGAGGAGCTGGCCCAGGTCCGCTGCCCCGCCCTGGTCGTGCGCGGTCTGGACGGCGAGCTGGGCCGCGCGGAGGCCCAGGAGATGGTCCGGGTCCTGCCCCGCGGCCAGTACGCGGAGGTCGCCGACGCCGGCCACCTGGTGCACTACGACCAGCCGGAGGCCTGGCGCGCCGCCATCGAGCCGTTCCTGGACTCGCTGGGCGACGGCGACGGCGACGGGGACAGCGAAGGCGAAAGCGGCCGCTGACGGCCGGTCACCGCGGGCGGGTCACCCCTTGCTGACGGCCGCCAGGATCTCCGGCAGCCGCCGGGCCGTGCGCGGAGCGGCCAGTTTCAGCCCCGCCGCCGTGAGCGCCGCCCCGTACGCCGTGCCCACCGGCAACAGCAGCCACGCCCATTCGTCGCCGTCGGCGCTCACGTTCAGCCAGATCGTGAGCGCGATGACGGGCGCGCACAGCAGGGCGGCCGCCATCATCCCGCCGAAGATGGAGATCCAGGCGAGCCCGGTCTGCCCGGGGGCGACGTTCTTGTAGCCCTCCTGCGGGATGGAGTAGGGGAAGCGGGCGGATGTCCACGCCCCGGTCGCGAGCATCGCACCGAGCAGCGCGAAGGACAGCCCCAGCGCCTCGGGCAGCCGCCGCCAGTCGCCCAGCATGGCCGTCGTCAGAACCGTCACGAGCGTGGCGTACGGCAGGGTGATCAGCAGCAGGGCGTAAGCCCGGGCGCGCAGCTCGACGTAGGCGTCCCGGGGCGAGGAGATCGTCATCGCGACCATCCAGAACGCCGAGGTGTCCTGCCCGAACTGGTTGTACATCTGGATGCCGAGCATCCCGGCGGCGAAGCACGCGAAGTACACCGAGCCGGTGCCCTGCCAGGCGTTGAACACCGGCACGATCAGCCCGATGGCCAGCGACGTCACCCAGGCCGCCTTGGTCTTCGGGTCCCGCCACACGTACCGCAGGCCGCGCTCCATGACCGTGCCCGTGCGGCCCGCGGGCAGCAGCCGCCCCAGCCCGGTCGAGGCCCGCTCCTTGGCGGCCGACCCGGCGCTCGGCAGGGTGGATCCGTCGGGCGAGGTCATCAGCCGGGTCAGATGCCGCGACCAGAGGGCGAGGAGCGCCACCAGCGCACCGGCGGTCAGCGCCAGCTGCACGACGGCGAGCCCGTAGGAGCCCTCGGACACCGCGTGCACGGCCCCGATCGCCGACGCCGGCGGCACCCATTGCAGGACGTGCGCCACCGGGTCGAGTTCACCCAGCCCCGACTGCCCGAGCCGCTGCGCGCCGAAGTTGACGATCTGCGCCCCGATCGCGATGACGAGCCCGCTGAGCACCGCCAGGTCCCGCCCCTTGCGGCTGGTCAGCAGCCGCACATTGGCGGCGGCGACGGCCCGCGCGAGGGCCACGCACACCAGCAGCGCCAGTACGACGGCCACCACGCCCACCACGAACGCGGCCCCGCCCCGCGCCACCGCGATCACGGAACCGGCCAGCAGGCACAGCGTGAACAACGGCCCGATGCCCACCAGCGAGGCCGTCAGCAGGGCCCGCACCAGCGGCCGGGGCCGCAGCGGCAGCATCACCAGCCGGGTCGGATCGAGGGTCTCGTCACCGCTCGGGAAGAACAGCGGCATCACCGCCCATCCGAGCCCCAGCACCGCCACCGCCAGGACCACCACCGACTCGGCGTGCGCGTGTCCGCGCAACGCGATCAGCCCGATCAGCTGGAGCGCGGCGAACAGCAGCGCGAAGACGGCGGAGGAGATGTAGGCGGCCTTGCGCCCGCCGGACTGCCGCAGCCCGTTGCGCAGCAGCGACAGCTTCAGCCGTACGAAGACGGCGGTGAGCGCGGGGCCGCTCACCGCGCCCCTCCGCCCAGCCAGTCGAGGTCGGAGCCGGCGTCCCGGCTCTGCGCGCCGACGAGTTCGAGGAACGCCCGCTGCAGCGAGGGCGCGTCCCCGCGCACGTCGGCGAGGGTGCCGGTGGCGCGGATCCGCCCGGCGGCCATCACCGCGACCCAGTCGCACAGCGACTCGACGAGCTCCATGACGTGGGAAGAGAACACGACCGTGGCGCCCGAGGCGGTGTACCGCTCCAGGACGCCGCGGATGGTCTGCGCGGAAACGGGGTCGACGCCCTCGAACGGCTCGTCCAGGAAGAGCACTTCGGGATTGTGGAGGAGAGCGGTGGCGAGCCCGATCTTCTTGCGCATGCCGGTCGAGTAGTCGACGACCAGTTTGTGCTGGGCCCCGGCCAGGTCGAGGACGTCCAGGAGCTGGGTGGCCCGCTTGTCGACCTCGGCACCGGGCAGGCCGCGCAACCGCCCGTTGTACGCCAGCAGTTCCCGCCCCGACAGCCGCTCGAACAGCCGCAGGCCCTCCGGGAGCACCCCGATCCGGGCCTTCACCTCGACGGGGTCCCGCCACACGTCGTGCCCGACCACCTCGACGGTCCCGTGGTCGGGGCGCAGCAGCCCGGTCACCATCGACAACGTGGTGGTCTTCCCGGCCCCGTTCGGCCCGACGAGCCCGATGAACTTGCCCGCGGGCAACTCGAGATCGATCCCGGCGACAGCGACCTGCTGCCCGAACCGCTTCCAGAGCCCCCGCACCCGCACAGCGCTGGATCCCACCGCGCCTCCCTCCGTCACGTAGAACCCTACGGCGGGGCGACGCCCTTCTTTGAGGGGCGCGGGGAACCGCGCGAACAACCACGATCAACCCGCAGCCGCCGGACAACGGCAACCACGCGGAATCAGGCGCTACCGATCCCGCCCACACGCATAGGCCAACGGCGAGATCAACTCCTCCGCATCCGGCAGCCACCGATTGGCCGGCGTAGGCCGGCAGGCCCACTGCACGGCCCCCCGAGCCCCGAACCGCGTGGGCGGCGCTGCCACGTAGGCCCCCTCACCCAGCACCGTCAGATCCAGCGACGACACCGACCACCCCAGCTTCCGCACCAGCTCGGGCACCTTCACGGCGGCCCCCGGCAGCACGAAGAACTCCATCTGCCGGTCCGGCGTGAGCGCCACCGGCCCGAGCGTCAGCTCCATCCGCTCCATCCGCGCCAGCGCCAGGAACCCGGCGGTCTCCGGCACGGAGATCGCGTCGAACGTCCGCCCCGTCGGCAGCAGGATCGACGCCGTCGGCTGCTTCTGCCACATCCGCCGCGCGACCGTCGCACTGCCCGTCGCCTGCGTCGCCCAGTCCGGACGCGCCGGGTGCGCCCCGGGCGCCGGACACGCCACGTCACCGCAGGAGCAGCGCTGGCTGCCGTCGACGGCCTTGAGCCAGGTGCCGGGGAACACGTCCCAGTGGCGCTCCTCGACGTAGCGAACAGCGGTCTCCAGCAGCGATTCCCCGCGCTGCTTCGGGATCTGAGCGGCTTCGGTGCCGGCGATCGTCTCTTCCACGATGAACACAACTCTGGTCGTCACCAGGGGTTACGCCCGCCCGCGTGCGCGGGGGAGAGCATCGCCCCTGTTCCCGGGGCGCATGGGTGCATGTGCGGGGGCGCGCAGGAGGAACGGTGGCCGGGGCTGGGTAGCCACGAGTGGGGCCGGCAACAGCCGTTACCCCGGCATTCCTCACATGCCTCGCATTTTCGCCTGGTCGGCGGGGCATTGATCTTCACGGCCGGATCTCTTCGCTGGGACGTGAGGGGGGTTCGGCCGCGGAAGACACGTCAACTCGGTGCGTGGGCAGGCACCGCAGCCTCAGGGGGTACGCCATGGCCGCAAGGCCGCTCGTCGCCCGGCAGCCGAACGAACGGCTCCAGGCGCTCATCCAGGAAGCCGGATGCTCCAACGCCGGCCTGGCCCGCCGGGTCAACATGTGCGGTGCCGAGCACGGCCTGGACCTGCGCTACGACAAGACGTCGGTGGCGCGCTGGCTGCGCGGACAGCAGCCGCGGGGCCGCGCACCGGCGATCATCGCCGAGGCCCTGGGACGCAAGCTCGGCCGCACGGTCACGATCGACGAGATCGGGATGGCCAACGGCAAGAACCTCGCCTCGGGCGTGGGCCTGCAGTTCTCGCCGACGGTACTGGGGGCCATCGAGCAGGTCTGCGAGCTGTGGCGCAGCGACGTGGGGCGGCGGGACTTCCTGTCCGGCTCCTCCGTCGCCTCGTCCGCGCTGGTCGAGCCCAGCCGGGACTGGCTGATCTCCGTGCCCGACGCGCAGGTGTCGCGCTCGGCGGGACCGCGGGTGGGGCAGTCCGACGTGCAGGCCGTGCAGGCCATGACGCAGGCGCTGGTGGACCTCGACCACCAGTACGGCAGCGGGCACGTGCGGCCGGTCGTCGTGCACTACCTCAACAGCGTGGTCTCGGGACTGCTGGCGGGGTCGTACCGGGAGGCGGTCGGGCGGGACCTGTTCGCCGCGGTGGCCCGGCTGACGGAGCTCGCCGGGTACATGGCCGTCGACACCGGGCAGCCCGGTCTGGCCCAGCGCTACTACATCCAGGCGCTGCGGCTGGCGCAGGCCGCCGGGGACCGCGGCTACGGCGGGTACGTCCTCGCGGCGTCCATGAGCCATCTCGCCGCGCAGCTCGGAAACCCGCGGGAGATCGCGCAGTTGGCGCGGGCGGCGCAGGAGGGGGCGCGGGGGCGCGTGTCGCCGCGGGCGGAGTCGATGTTCCACGCGGCGGAGGCGCGCGGGCACGCCCTCATGGGCGACGTGCGCGCCGCCCACTCCTCGGCGGGGCTCGCGGTGAGCGCCCTCGAGGCGGCCGACCCGGGCGCAGGTGACGACCCGGTGTGGATCGCGCACTTCGACGAGGCCTATCTCGCCGACGAGCTGGCCCACTGCCACCGCGACCTCGGGCAGGCCGAGGCGGCGGCCCGGTGCGCGCAGGAGTCGCTGGCCGGGCACCCCCGGACGCGGGCGCGCCGCCGGGCCATCGGCTATGTGCTGCTCGCCACGGCGCAGGTGCAGCAGCGTGAGATCGAGGAGGCGTGCAACACCGGCATGAAGGCCGTGGAGCTGCTGGAGGGGCTGCGCTCCAACCGCGGCGCCGAGTACCTGGACGACTTCCAGCAGCGGCTGGAGCCGTACCGGGACGAGGCGGTGGTCAGGGAGTTCGGGGCACGGCTCGACTTGCAGGCGGCGGCATGAACACAGGGTCCGCGAATGCGTGAACGAGCGGGAAACGGCCGCCGGGCGCGAGGGAGGTGACGTGGGCGACGTGCCGTGAGCCGTCGGTGTTACCGCGCTCACAGGGCGGGTGGTCGGGCCCTGTGCTGCGTGGCACGGGGCTCTGGGGACCCGGTAGCGTGACCCGACGATTCACAAGGTCCCCCATTAGTAGGAGTCCCGGTGACGCAGAGTGGACAGGGCGAGGAGCCCTCGGCGCGCCCCGCGCGCGAAGGCATCGTGCTGCCCTCCGACGGTGGCGAACCCCTGCTGCCGGGCATGACGGGCGGACCCGCCGACGCTGCCGGCCGCCGTCCCGCCCCGCCCTCGGGGGGCGCGCCGCAGGCGTCGGCCCCCGCGGAGGGCCAGACGTGGGGCCAGCCGTGGGGCCCCGACCAGCAGCAGACCCCGCCCCCGCCGCCGGGCCAGAGCTGGCAGTCCCCGTCCCAGCCGTGGAGCACGCCGGAGCAGCCCGCGTGGGACGCCCAGGCCCCGGGCGCCCTCCCCCCGGAGGGCGGCCAGGCCCCGAACCCCTACCCCGGCACACCGGCCGACCCCGGCCCGTACAGCACGCCACAGCCGCCGGCGGCCACGGGCGGCTACGACTCGTACGGAGCCGCTGGCGGCGGCGCCCCGATGCCCACGGAGGGCTCCGGCACATCCGGATCCGGCCGGCCGCCGCAGTCCGCCGCCGACTACGGGCAGCCGCCCGCCGCGGGAGCGTACGGCGCCCCGGGCGGCGGCGCCCCGCAGCAGCCGGGTGCAGACGCGTACGGGGGAGCACCGCAGCAGGGTGGCGACGCGTACGGGGGAGCCGCGCAGCAGCGGCAGGGTGGCGACGCGTACGGGGGCGGTCTGCCGCCGGCCTCCGGCGCGTACGGGGCCCCGGCCGGAGGCGCCCCCTTGCCCGCGCCCGCGGACGAGGGCGCGACCCAGTACATACCGCCCGTCGCGGGAGACGCCGCCGCGGCCACGCAGTATCTGCCGCCCGTCGCCCCGGCCGCCGACGAGGGGGCGACCCAGTACATACCCCCGGTCGCCCCGGGGGCACTGCCGCCCGAGATGCCTTCCGGGGAGGACCCGGAGGCGACGCGGTTCCTCGGGACCGGGCCCCGGCCCGGAGCGGGCGCAGGGCCGTTGCCGCCCGCCTCGCATCCGGACGCCGAGGCGACGCAGTACATCCCGCCGGTCCCCGGCGGCGGCGACAAGCAGCCGCCCGCCGGGTTCGAGAACCTCTTCCGCAGTGACCCGGGCGCCGAGAGCCCTGCCGGGGCCACCCAGCAGATGCCCCGCATCGAGGAGCCGCAGCCGCAGGTGCAGTCGCAGGCTCCGTACGGTGCTCCCCAGCCTTCTCACGCCCCGCCCGCCGCGGGCCGCTCGCGCGGTGGCCGCACCGGATCGCGCGTTCCCGTCATCGCCGCCGTCGGCATCGGCATCGCCGTCCTCGGTGTCGGCGCGGGCGCGCTGCTCGCCGGTGGCGGGGGCGGCGATGACGACGACGGCGGCGACAAGAAGACCGTGGCCGCCTCCGCACCCGCGACGGACGACTCCGCCTCGCCGTCCGCGGACCCGGCCCGGGCCCAGGCGGTCGAACTGGACAAGCTGCTCGCCGACAGCGGCAACAGCCGCAGCACCGTGATCAACGCGGTCGCCGACGTCAAGGGCTGCGACAACCTCCCCAAGGCCGCCAAGGACCTGCGCGACGCGGCCAAGCAGCGCAACTCGCTGGTCACCCGGCTCTCCGGCATCGAGGTCGACAAGCTGCCCGACCACGCCGCGCTGACCACGGCCCTCACCAAGGCCTGGCAGGCCTCCGCCTCGGCCGACAACCACTACGCGGCCTGGGCCGACCAGACGGCCGGCAAGAAGGGCTGCAAGAAGGGCCAGGCCCGCGCCACGGGCCAGACCCAGGCCGGCAACCGGGCCAGCGGCATCGCCAGCACGGAGAAGGCCAAGGCGGCCGGGCTGTGGAACGGCATCGCCAGGAAGTACGGCCTGACCGAGCGCCAGCCGACGCAGCTGTGACAGGGACGGGCCGGCCGGCGTGAACCACCGGGCGGGGACGCTCAGTAGTTCACGTCGGCGTTCTCCAGGGTCCTCGTGGTGTCGACGAAGCCCTTGCGGGCCGCGACGAGCCGCCCGTCCCGCACCACCTGCAGGGTCACGTTGGCGTTGACCAGGCGGGGGAAGCCCACCGCGGCGAGCTTGTCCTGGAACCGCCACCGCAGCGTCGGGGTGAGCCCGCCCGTCTCGACCTCGAGACCGTCGTCCAGGGCCTCCGCCACGGTGTCGGCACTCACCTCGCCGTCGCCGAGCGACTCGACGATCTGCCGGAACACCGTGTAGGCGATCCAGGTGGTCTGCACACCGGCGTCCGCGGGATCGATGCGGTTGTCGCCGAAGGCCTCCTCGCGGATCACCCGCTTCATCCCGTCCCAGCGCGGATCGCTCGCCACCGGGTACCAGCCGGTGATGTACGAGCCCTCGTAGGGTCCCGACGCCCCGCCGGTCGCGTCGATCACCGTCTGGTCGACGCTGCCCAGCACGGTGGCCGTCCGCACCTCGGGGTAGTCCTCGCGGGCCCGCCGGAAGGAGTCCATGAAGGTGCCGTTGCGGTCCCCCAGCGCAGGCACCACGCACCCGTCGTCCGCCGGGCCGGCGGCGGTCGTGCGCAGGGCCCGGTCGGCCTGACCGTCGTACTCGGTGGCGTCCTCCGCCGCCCGCTGGTCGGTCGAGGCCCGGTGCCCGCCCGCCTTCAGACCGGAGTCCAGCAGCGGGGGCAGCTGGTCGCCCGCGATGGTGTCGGGCCGGATCAGCGCGACGGGCCCGCAGTCGGCGAGGGCGCTGCCGAGGCCGGCGAGCAGCGCGGGCTGCCCGCCGTTGACGGGGTAGGACAGGGGGCTGGTGAACTCGGCGTTGGTGATGCCGTAGCCGCCTATGTAGGGGATGCCCGCGCCCTCCAGCGAGGGGAAGAACGAGTCCGCGTACTGGCTGTAGGATCCGACGACCGCGACCACGTTCTCCTTGGCGGCACGCCGGGCGCACTTCGCGGCGGCCACGCTGTCGTTGTGGTCGTTGCAGGTCAGCACGTTGAGCTTGCGGCCGTTGATGCCGCCTTCGGCGTTGATCCAGCGGGCGTAGGCGCGGGCGAAGGCGGGCATGCCGGGCTTGTTGGTGGCCTTGGTGTCCTGCGGCGCCCAGGTCATGACGGTGATGGTGTCGTCGTCCCCGACACCCCCCGTGGTGCCGGGGACGACCCCGCATCCGGCGAGGAGCGACACGCACGCGACCGCCGTGCCCGCGGAGAGTGCGGCGCCTCTGGCGTGACGGGTGAGGAGGCCGGGGAGGAATGTGCTGCGGGTGCGTCGCCTGCCGGTCATGCTTCCGCACGATTCCGTCACACGGCTAACCGGTGCGTGATCTCTGGTCAACAATGGGTGACGCGCAGGTGAATTGCGGGGGCCTGTGGGAGCGATGTGGAGGGGAACGTACGATCGATGACCGTGCAAGCTTCGGAGAACTCTTCCCGTCGTGGCCGTCGCTCCTCCACCATGGGCGGCATGCCTGTCAACGACATGCCGTGGTGGCGCTGGCGCAGCAACGTGCGCTCGGCGCTGCACATGCTCTCCGATCCCGGGTTCCAGCGGGACGTCTGGCTGGCCGGTGTGGACGGCTACGGTGACGTGACCGACGCGGTGTACCGGCTGGTCGAGGACACCTGGCTGGACCACTGGTCCGCCGAAAAGTACGTCGGCACGATCTTCCGTGACTCGCAGGAGGCGGCCCTCGTCGACACCGCGGTGCTGCGGGTGCTGCGGATCATGCACCAGGTCGGGCCCGACGCACCGGTCGCCGCCTACCTCGAGCACGAGGCGTGGCCGGAAGCGGTCCAGGCGGCCCGGGACGCGCACGTGCGGCTCGCCGCGAGCGACGGCGAGGAGCCGGACGCGGCGCCGCGGAGCCTGGAAGTGCTGCGGATCATGACCAGGTCCGCCTAGCGGGACGATTGCCGGTGGTGTCGTTCCTTGTGGGAACCTGTCCTGCATGAACGAGCAGTCCACCAGCGCCGCGGTCCCGGCCGACCAGTACGTCCTCACCCTTTCCTGCCCTGACCGCAAGGGCATCGTGCACGCCGTGTCGAGCTACCTGTTCATGACCGGCTGCAACATCGAGGACAGCCAGCAGTTCGGCGACCACGACACGGGACTGTTCTTCATGCGGGTCCACTTCTCGGCGGACGCCCCGGTGACCGTGGAGAAACTGCGGGCGAGCTTCGCGGCGATCGGTGACTCCTTCCAGATGGACTGGCAGATCAACCGGGGCGACCAGAAGATGCGCATCCTGCTGATGGTCAGCAAGTTCGGGCACTGCCTGAACGACCTGCTGTTCCGGGCGCGGACCGGGGCGCTGCCCGTGGAGATCGCGGGAGTGGTGTCGAACCATACGGACTTCGCCGAGCTGGTGGGGTCGTACAACATCCCCTTCCACCACATTCCGGTGACGAAGGACACGAAGGCCGAGGCGGAGGGGCGGCTGCTCGACATCGTGCGTGAGGAGGGCGTCGAGCTGGTCGTGCTCGCCCGGTACATGCAGGTGCTGTCGGACGACCTGTGCAAGGCGCTCTCGGGGCGGATCATCAACATCCACCACTCGTTCCTGCCGAGCTTCAAGGGGGCGAAGCCGTATCACCAGGCTCATGCGCGGGGTGTGAAGCTGATCGGTGCGACGGCGCACTATGTGACGGCCGATCTCGACGAGGGGCCGATCATCGAGCAGGAGGTCGAGCGGGTCGGGCATGACGTGACGCCGGACGGGCTGGTCGCGATCGGGCGGGACGTGGAGTGCCAGGCGCTGGCGCGGGCCGTCAAGTGGCATGCCGAGCGGCGGATTCTGCCCAATGGGCGGCGGACTGTGATCTTCGCCTAGGAGCTAGGGGTGTCCCGTCCGGCGGCGGGTGCGGGTTGCGCGTGGTTGTTCGCGCGGTTCCCCCGCGCCCCTGAGGGCACGTCCCTGGGGCCGGGGACTACATCCGGCTGAGTGAAGCGGCTGCGAACAGGACGTCTCTGATCGCCTCCTTGTCTCCCACCTGGCCTGCCGCCGCCTCCTGGGGAGGGACGTGGCCGGCGGCCAGGCGGCAGAACTCGACGCCGTCCAGGGCCACGTGGGCCACCTCGTGCTCGGCGGAGCCCTTCGCCGCGGGGGAGTCCAGCGGGATCAGCCACTCGCCGCCGCCCGAGCCCTCGATCTCCAGCCGGAGACTGCGGCCCGGTTCGCCCGCGGCGACCAGGTGGCGGTGGTGGGCCGGGGCGGCCAGACCGGCCCGGCGCCGGTGGGCCAGTGCCGTCGGCAGCATGCGGGCCGCCAGGTCGATCATGCGGTGCAGATGGCGCGGCGAGGGCGGGTCGTAGGGGTAGTCGACGGCGTCGGCGATGTCCTCCGCGTGCACCCAGCACTCGAAGGCGCGGTCCAGCATCGCGTCGTGCAGCGGCAGTTCGAAGTCGCCGTACGACACCGGCGTCTGCTCGGCGCCGCCGCCCGTGAAGGACACCGTGCGCACGAGGTTGTGGCTCTGCTCCCGCCAGGGCGTGCGGACGGACCGGGTGGGCGGGAAGTGGGAGGCGCGCCAGAACGCCTCGGTGCGGGCCGCCGGTGTCGGACGCCGGGCCGGGGCGTCGCCCAGCGGGTCGTCCAGACCGAGCGCGACCCCCACCAGGCCGTCGACGCTGAGCAGGTGCGCGATGACGCCGGCGACGGTGGTGCGGCGGCTCGTCGACTCGTCGGAGCGGAACCAGCGCAGCCGCACCGGCGCGTGCCATTCGGCGTCGCCGAAGTCCTGCAGCAGCGCGTCCAGGCGCGCGGTCTCGGCGTCGTACGCGGCGGCCCACTCCGGCACCGGGACGTGTGGCGGGCGCCGCTCCAGGCAGGTGTCCAGGACGCGGGTGCGCAGCCCCGGGTCCAGGTCGAGGCTCTCGGGGCGTTGCAGCAGTCCGACCGCCTCGCGCAGCCGCCGGGCCTCGTCGGCGCAGGAGCCGCACGCGCCGAGGTGCTCCTCGACGGCCGTGGCCTCCTCGGCCGAGCAGGCGGCCAGCGCCCAGGCGCCGAGCAGGGCCTTCAGCACGGGGTGCTCGAAGACCGGAGGGGCGGGGGGCGGTGGCGGATCGCCGAGGTCCGCCGGCGCGGGCAGCGGAAGCCCGCTGTCCTCGACGGAGGCCCGGGGCGTGGGGATCCGCGGCGGCCGCCCGCGCCCCGTGGCCCCACCGCGCTCGCTCCGGCCCGGCCCACCCGGCCCGTCGGGGCCGTCCGGGCCCGGCTCGTCCGGCCCGTCGGTGCCATCCGGCCGTGGCCCGTTCAACCCATTGGCGCCGTCCGGCCGTGGCTGGTCCGGCCCGTGGGGGCCGTTCGGCCGTGGCTCGTCCGGCCCACCGGCGCCGTCCGGCCGTAGCCCGCCCGGCCCGTCGAAGCCGCCCGGCCCTGGCTCGTCCGTCTTGCCGAAGCCGCCCGCCCGTGGCCCACCCGGCCTGCCGAAGCCGCCCGGCCCCGGCCTGCCCGGCCCGTCGGAGGCGTCCGGGGTGTCCGGGGCGGGGCCGTGTCCGGACTCGCCGATTGCGCGCGGGGTGCCGGTCTCGTCCCGCACGTCGGTCTCGTCCTGGATGTCGCTCTCGTCCCGGCTGTTGTCCTGCTCCTCTGGGTCGTCCTCCCCCGCGCCGCCCTCGTACGCCTCGAACCGGTCCGGCCCGTTCACGCCGCACCCCCGTATCCGGGCGGGGCGCCCGGTGGTTCGGTGTCGTGGGCGGTGGAGAGCAGTTGCAGGCCGAGCCGCAGGCGGCGGCGGGCCTCGTCCTCGGTGATGCCGAGGTCGGTGGCCGTCTGGCGGTAGTCGCGGCGCTGGAAGTAGGCCCGCTCCAGGGCCGAGCGCAGCGGGACCGGCATGGACTGGACGATGTAGTCGGCGCGGGCGGCGACCGAGGCGCGGCGCACCCTGTGCTCCAGTTCCTCCGCCGTGCCGGCGCCGTCCCGGGCGAGGGCGGCGGTCTCGGTGGCGCGCAGCCGCTGCACCGCGAGCCGGTGCGTCAGGGTGGCGACCCAGGTACGCAACGGCCCCTGCCTGGGGTCGTAGGAGTCGGGATGCTCCCAGACGTGGACGAAGACCTCGCGGGTGATGCCGTCGGCGGCGCGCTCGTCGCCGAGCACGCGGTGCGCGAGGCCGTGCACGAGGGAGGCGAACCGGTCGTAGAGCTCGCCGAGGGCGGCCGCTTCGCCGCGGGCGAGCCGCTGCTGCATCGTGCGGTCCCAGCGAGGCGGTACGTCCTTTTCCGCCATGTGACCCCCTCACCCCCTCTGCTCGTGTCCCGCGCGCGTGCTGTGTCCAGCCTGTGTCCGACGTCTCCTCGAATGTAGTCGGCACGTCCGGTGGCGCACGCCCCTTTGTGGCAATGTGCGCCCCCTGACCGGCTGCAGGTGGTAGAGGACCACCGGCGCTCGCACCGGGTGCCTTTGGGCTCGCGCCTACCCCACCGACCTCCGATCAGACCTGCCTGAAGAGGATCGAACAGGATCGAAGTCGACTAAAACAAGCCTCTTCTGCGGGGGATCCGTTTTCCGGGTTGCGTTTCAGGGAACCGCCGCTGGGCAGCCGCGCTGCAAGGAAGCGTAGGGTCTGCTTCCGGTTTGGCGATCGAAGGGCGTGGTGGTGACCTTCAAAGTGACCGGCGGCGAGCAGGGCGAATGGGCCGTGCTCCAGGTGTCGGGCGAGCTGGATCTGGTGACCTCACCGGTGCTGCGTCAGCGCGTGCACGACGTGGTGGCCGAGGGACATCACTGTCTCGTCCTGGATCTGTCCGAGGTGTTCTTCTGCGACTCCAGCGGCGTCGGCGTGCTCATCGCGGCCCGCCGGCTGATCCGCTCGTGCCAGGGCCGGCTGCGCCTCGTGCTGCCCGCCCGGGGCGCGGCCGACGGGTCCCACGTCAACCGGGTGCTCGGCGCGCTGGGTGTCCGCAGACTGTTCGACGTGTACGGCGATGTGGAGGCGGCCCTCGGCGACGAGGGCGAACCCCTGTCCGCGTGACGGCCCGATGACGCACGGTACGGCGAATGTCGCCGTTCCGACACGCCGTTGTCCCGGAATTCCCCCGGTCTTGGCACAAGTGACGTTTTCCCGCGCCCGAACGGCACCCTCCGTCGTACGCTCCGACCGAGACGCACCCCACCCGACGTAAGGCGGCCCGAGAGAGACATGGTCAGCAGCGAGTACGAGCGCAGGATCGCCGCCCGGTTCGCCACCTTCGACCAGGACGGCAACGGCTACATCGACCGCGAGGACTTCTACGGCGCCGCCAAGGCGCTGCTCACGGAGTTCGCCGTGGCGGCCCGGTCCGACAAGGGCCAGGCCCTGTACGGCGGTGCCGAGGCCTTCTGGCAGGGCATGGCCGGAATCGCGGACCGCGACGGCGACCAGCGCATCACGCGCGAGGAGTTCGTCAACGGCGCGGTCAAGCGCCTGCGCGACAACCCCGACCGGTTCGCCGAGATCGCCCGCCCCTTCCTGCACGCGGCCCTGGACGTCGCGGACACCGACGGCGACGGCACGGCGACGGTCGACGAGGCCGGACGCGTCCTGAAGTGCCTCGGCGTCCCCGAGGACGTCGCCGGACCGGCCGCCGCCACGCTCGACACGGACGGTGACGGCAAGGTCGGCGAGGCCGAGGTCGTCCCCGCGTTCGCCCGCTACTTCACCGTGCCCGAATAGCGCTCGCGCAGCTTGTACTTCAGCACCTTCCGCAGGGTCTCGCCCCGCGGAAGGGCGTCCACCACCTCCAGCCGCTCCGGCAGCTTGTGCACCGACAGCCCCTCGGCGCGCAGGAAGGCGGTGACGCTCGCGAGCGTCAAGGCCCCGGCCCCCGGCGGCTGTTCCACCACCGCGCACACCAGCTCGCCGCGCGCCGCGTCGGGCAGGCCTATCACCGCAACGTCCCCGACCGCCGGATGCCGGTGCAACAGGTCCTCGATCTCCTGGGCCGAGATGTTCTCGCCCTTGCGGATGATCACGTCCTTCAGCCGGCCGGTGAGGACCAGGTGCCCGGTCTCGGTGAGCCGACCGAGGTCGCCGGTGCGCAGGAACCCCTCGGCGTCGAAGGCCTCCGCCGTCTGCCCCGGATCCAGATAGCCGCGGCACACGGCCTCCCCGCGCAGCCGCACCTCCCCGTCCACGATCCGTATCTCCATGCCCTCCGGCGGCCGCCCCTCGGTCGTCGCCAGCAGCTCGGGGGTGTCGTCCGGGTTCCCCATGGTGATCATCGGCACCTCGGTCATGCCGTAACCGTGGGTGAGCCGCACGCCCATCTCGCGCACGACCGCGTGGTACAGCTCCGGCGGCTTGGGCGCCCCGCCGCCCGCCAGCAGCCGCAGTGACGGCACCACCGGCTCTCCCGGCCGCTTGCGCTGCTCCGCAAGGAACATCGAGTAGAACGCCGTCGAGCCGCCCGCCATCGTCACCCCGTGCGCGCGGTACGCCGTCAGCGCGTCCGGCAGCGCGAACTGCTCGAACAGCACCGCCGGGAAGCCGTACAGCAGCAGCATCACCGTGTAGTCGGGGCCGCCGATGTGGGCGTACGGGAAGGCGATCGAGCCCACGTCGTCCGCCGAGGGGCGCAGTGCGTGCGCGAGGCAGGAGCCGCCCGCGAGCAGTGAACGGTCCGTGTGCAGAACACCCTTGGGGTCGGAGGTCGTGCCGGACGTCCAGTAGATCCAGCGGACGGCGGTGCCGTCGGCGGGCGGGGGAGGCAGTACGGACGGATCGCCGTCGGGCAGGTCGTCGTAGGCCTCGAAGACGCCCTTCGCGCCGAGCCGCCGGGCCATCTCCGCGTGGTCGAAGCCGCGCCAGGTGCCCGGCACCGCGAAGAACCCGGCCCTGGATTCGCGCAGCGCGAAGCCGACCTCGCGGTCCCGGTAGAAGGGGATCACCGGGGTCTGCACGGCGCCGAGCCGGGCCAGGGCGAAGGACAGCACGGCCGTCTCGATGCGGGTGGGCAGCTGCCAGGCGACCACGGTGCCGGGGCGTACGCCCATGCCGTACAGCCCGGCCGCGACCCGCTCGGCACGGGTGCGGAGAGCCCCGAAGGTCAGCGTCCGGTCGTCCTGGAGGAAGAGCGGGCGGTCGGGCGTGAGGGCCGCGCGCCGGGTGACCAGCTCCCACAGCGTGCGGGACGCGCTCAGGGCGTGCGGGGTGTCGTTCACGGCTGCCCCCTGCTGCTCGGCGAGCTCCTTGGCTGACGGACCGTCAGGTGCGATGCTATCTGACGAGTCATCAGATAAGTACCGTCCGGCGGAGGGGACCCATGGCGACCGAACTGCCCCGCATCATCAGCGTCGACGACCACGTGATCGAACCGGCCCACCTCTTCGACACGTGGCTGCCGGCCAAGTACCGCGAGCGCGGCCCCCGGGCGCTGACCGCGGGCATCGGTGAACTCGCCTACGTCGGCGGCAAATACCGCATCACCATGGACCCGGACGGCCAGCCCACCGACTGGTGGGTCTATGAGGACCTGAAGTTCCCGTACAAGCGCAACATCGCCGCCGTCGGCTTCGACCGCGACGAGATGACCCTGGAGGGCATCACCCGCGAGGAGATGCGGCCCGGCTGCTGGGACCCGAAGGAACGCCTGAAGGACATGGACCTCAACCATGTCGAGGCGAGCCTGTGCTTCCCGAGCTTCCCGCGCTTCTGCGGCCAGACCTTCGCCGAGGCGCACGACAAGGAGGTCGCCCTCGCCTGCGTGCGCGCCTACAACGACTGGATGGTCGAGGAGTGGTGCGGCGACAGCGGCGGGCGGCTCATCCCGCTGTGCCTGATCCCGCTGTGGGACGTCGGCCTGGCGGTCGGGGAGATCCACCGCAACGCCGCCCGCGGGGTGCGTGCGGTGACCTTCTCCGAGATCCCCACCCACCTCGGACTGCCGTCCATCCACTCCGGCTACTGGGACCCGTTCTTCGCCGCCTGCCAGGAGACCGGCACGGTCGTCAACATGCACATCGGCTCGTCCTCGCAGATGCCCGCCGCCTCCCCGGACGCCCCGCCCGCCGTCCAGGCCTCACTCAGCTTCAACAACGCGATGGCCTCGATGATGGACTTCCTCTTCAGCGGAGTCCTGGTGCGCTATCCGCGCCTCAAACTGGCCTATTCCGAGGGCCAGATGGGCTGGATCCCCTATGCCCTGGAGCGCGCCGACGACGTCTGGGAGGAGCACCGCGCCTGGGGCGGGGTGCGGGGCGCCATCCCCGAGCCGCCGTCCACGTACTACTACCGGCAGATCTTCTGCTGCTTCTTCCGCGACAGGCACGGGGTGGCGTCCCTGGACGTGGTGGGCCGCGACAACGCCACCTTCGAGACCGACTACCCGCACGTCGACTCGACGTTCCCGCACACCAAGGAGGTCGCCCTCGAGCACGTCGAGGGCCTCGACGACGAGACGGTGTACAAGCTGATGCGGGGCAACGCCATCCGGATGCTCGACCTGGACCTCGACCGCTGATGGACCTGTCGGACACGCCCGAGGAGGCCGCTTTCCGGGCCCGGCTGCGGGAGTGGCTCGCGGCGGTGCTCCCCGGCCTCCCGCCCAAGCCGTCCCCCGGCGACTGGCCGGGGCGGCGCGCCTACGACCTCGGCTGGCAGCGCCGGCTCCACGACGCCGGGTACGCCGACGTCCACTGGGACGCCTCCCCGACGACCCGCCTGATCTTCCTGGAGGAGACGGAGAAGGCGGGTGCCCCCTACGTCGGTGCCAACTTCGTGGGCCTGCTGCACGCGGGCCCGACCATCGCCGCCGAGGGCACCGCGGAACAGCGGCGGCGCTGGCTGCCGCCGATCCTGCGCGGGGAGGAGGTCTGGTGCCAGGGCTTCAGCGAACCGGGCGCCGGTTCCGACCTCGCGGCGCTGCGCACCCACGCGCGGCGCGACGGTGACGCCTACGTGGTGACCGGCTCCAAGATCTGGACCTCGCACGCGGAAGTCGCCGACTGGTGCGAGCTGTTGGTGCGGACCGATCCCGAGGCGCCGAAGCACCGGGGCATCACCTGGCTGGCCATGCCCATGGACGCTCCCGGCATCACCGTACGGCCGCTGCGGACGCTCGCCGGGTCGGCAGAGTTCGCCGAGGTGTTCCTGGACGAGGTGCGGGTGCCGGTGGCGAACCGGGTCGGGGACGAGAACGACGGCTGGCGCGTGACCATGGTGACGCTGTCCTTCGAACGCGGCACGGCGTTCGCGGGCGAGGTCGTGGCCTGTCGGCGCGTGCTGGGCGAACTGGCCGTCGAGGCCCGCAAGAACGGCCGGTGGGACGAGCCGGCACTGCGGCGCCGGCTGGGCGGACTGCACGCCGAGTTCCGGGCGCTGTGGCGGCTCACACAGTGGAACGTCAGTGCGGCGGAGGCGGCGGGCGGGGTGCCGGGCGCCTCGGGCTCCGTCTTCAAGCTCCGCTACTCGCACGCCCGTCAGGAGCTCTACGACGCCGCCGCCGCGGTGCTGGGTCCCGACTGCCTGGACCTGAACCGCCCGTGGACCCTCGACCGGCTGTCCGCCCTGTCCTACACCATCGCGGCCGGCACCTCGCAGATCCAGCACGACATCATCGCCGAGCGCATCCTCGGCCTGCCCAAGGGACGGTGAGCTTGCGTGCGGTTCCGGCTGACGGACGACCAGCGGGCATTGCGGGAGGGCGTGCGCGCGGTGCTCGCACGGCGGTTCGACGGGACGGCCTTGCGGGCTGCGGTGGAGGCGGCCGACGGAAGCGGTGTCACCGAGGGTGGTGGCGGGGCCGGTGCGGGGCGTGCGGTCGGGCCGCCGCGGGTCGACCGGGGGCTGTGGCGGGCCCTCGGGGACCTCGGGTTCTTCGCCCTGCGGCTGCCGGAGGCGCAGGGCGGGGTCGGACTCGGCCTGCCGGAGGCCGTGTTGGCGTTCGAGGAGGCCGGGCGGGTGCTGCTGCCCGGCCCGCTCGTCGCCACCCACCTCGCGGCCGGTGCCGTACCGGGCGCGGCCACCGGGGAGACGGTCGTGGCGGCCGTGGACGGCGGGCTCGTGGAATGGCTGGCGGATGCGGACGTCGTCCGCGGGGACGCCACGGGGGCCGTGCCGCTGCGCTCGATCGACCCGCTGACCCCCCTGCACCGCGTGACCGCCCGGCGACCCGCGCCCGATCCCGTCGCGATCCTGCTCACGGCGGCCGAGCAACTGGGCACGGCGACCCGGGTTTGCGAACTCGCGGCGCAACACGCCCGGGTGCGCGAACAGTTCGGCCGTCCCGTCGGGGCCTTCCAGGCGGTGGCACACCTGTGCGCGGGGATCCTGGTCCGGGTCGAGACGGCCCGCGCCGCGGTCTACGCCGCCGCCGTCACCGGCGACCCCGCCGACATCGCCGCGGCCCGGCTCCTCGCCGACGAGGCCGCCGTGCGCGGCGCCCGCGACTGTCTCCAGGTGCACGGCGGCATGGGCTTCACCTGGGAGTCCGAGGTCCATCTGCATCTGAAACGCGCATGGGTTCGAACCCGGCGTGCGGGCGGAGTCACGGAGAGTGAGGAGCTGCTCGCGGCGACCCTGGCGTCCGAAGCGGTCTGACGGGCCGTCTGACCGGGGTATCGCCGCACGCCCCTCCCGGAGATGTCACGGATCGTGGCACACCGGAATCACGGAGCGTTGATATCGGCTTGTGTCCTCAGTGTGACTCGTTACGGCCTGGAGTCGATTGCCGACTCCGGTACCTTGTGTCAGATGCGAGTGGCTCCGAGCGCAGTGCGACCCCGTGGCGCCGCCTGTTCGACTGCCCGCGGCGAGCGTCGCACAGTATGCCGCACGGGTACTCCTTCGCGCTGGAATATGCCCGAAGCGCTTGTTGGCGTGACTGTACGTCAACCATGCTGTCCCACAAGGGATTCACGTTCTGTGATCCTCGTCCCGGCCGTTGTTCTGGCCATGCAGAAAATGGCTACGATCGTGGCCCTCGTGAGGCGCGAGCCTAAGTGTCCGCCGGTTCGGATGGTGTGAGCGGTGCAGGTGCTTCAAGTGCAGCTGGAGATCCGGCCCGACCCCGCAGAAGTGGGGCGAGCCCGGCGGTGGGCCCGCTCCCGCCTGGCCGGGTCCGGCATACAGGCCGATGAGCCCGTCGCCGAGACGCTGATCCTGCTCGTCTCCGAACTCGTCACCAATGCCGTGGTGCACACCGGGTGCCCGGCGGTGCTGCGGCTCTCGCTGCCGGGTGCGGCGTCCGGGGAGGCCATCGTCCGCCTCGAGGTCGCCGACCGCAGCGTCCGCGCCCCCGTGCCCCGATGCGCGGACGACGACGCGACCGGCGGCCGCGGTCTCGCCCTCGTCGACGGTCTCGCCGACCGCTGGGGCTGGAGCGCCGAGGGCACCGGTAAGCGCATCTGGTGCGAGCTGGACTGCGGCGCCGAACCGCGCGGCGCCGCCGTGTGCGGGAGTCGTGTCGCGCCGTACGGCGGGGCCGTGGCGGCTCGCGAGGGGATCACCTACGAGGCGGTGTAGGGCCCGGCCGTCCGATTGGCGACCGAGGTGTACGGGGGCACGGCGACTGAACGCTCCGGTCCTGCCACGATGCGGTGCGCCTGGTCGTGCTTCCGTGCGCGCCTGGATCAAAAAGGTCATAAGTGGCAAACCTCCGAACGGGCGTTGACGCGTCGTAAGGGTTTGATCACGCTTGTGGGAACGATTCGCCGTGAGGGGACGGCGAGGGCTTCAGCGACGGGAGTCCTCGGCGAGTGTGGGTCGTGATCCGGTGCCCGTCGTCTCAGGGCCGGGGAACCCGGGGCCGGGATGCCGGATCGGGGTGGCGGCGCGGACTGCCGAGCTCGGGGTGTGCAGTGCCGCGCCGTCGGCCGTCCTTGCTGCGGGGGGTGGTGAAGGACGCCAGAACCGTCCCGGGCCGGAGGAATCCGGCCCGGGACGGTGCGGACGCCGCCGGTCAGATGACGGGGGCCGCGATCCGGGTGTAGGTGACGGGGTTGCTCGTGCCGGCGGGAGTGGTGACGCGGACGGGGACCGGACCGGCCGGTCCCGTGGGGGCCACGGCGGTGATCTGGGTCGGCGAGACCACCGTGAACGACGCCGAAGACGTGTCGAAGCGGACGTCGGTGGCGGTGGCGAGGTTGGTACCGGTCAGTGTGACGACGGTGACGGCGCTCGCCGGTCCGCGATCGGGGGCGAGAGCGCTCAGTGTCGGGGACGCGAGGTAGACGTAACCGACGGGGTCACTGGTGCCGCCGGGGGTGGTCACGGTCACCGACGCGGTGCCGGCCGCATGGGGCGGCGTGACCGCCGTGATCTGGATGGCGGAATCGACGGTGAACGAGAGCGCCGCCACCCCGTCGAACCGCACCGCTGTCGCATTGAGCAGGTCGGTGCCGGTCAGCGTCACGAGGGTGCCGCCGGCAGCGGAACCGGAGGGTGGAACAGCGGCGGTCAACGCGGGCCGGGCCGCGTAGTAGAAGTAGGCCTGCGGATTGTTGGGGTTGCTGGTGCCGGCGGCGGCGGTGGTGACCGTGACGGGTGCGGTGCCGGGGGTGTTCGGCGGGGTGGTGGCGGTGATCTGGGTGGCGGAGTTGACGGTGAATGAGGTTGCCGGTGTGCCGCGGAAGGACACGGCTGTGGCGCCGGTGAGGCCGGTGCCGGTGAGGGTGACGGGGGTGCCGCCGGAGGTCGGGCCCTGGTTGGGGGTCAGGCCGGTGACGGCGGGTGCGGCGAAGTAGGTGAAGGTGAGGCTGTTGCTCGTGCCGGCGGCGGTGGTCACGGTGACGGGTGCGGTGCCGGCGGTGTTCGGTGGGGCTGTGGCGGTGATCTGGGTGGCGGAGTTGACGGTGAAGGAGGTTGCCGGCGTGCCGCGGAAGGACACGGCTGTGGCGCCGGTGAGGCCGGTGCCGGTGAGGGTGACGGGGGTGCCGCCGGAGGTCGGGCCCTGGTTGGGGGTCAGGCCGGTGAGGGTGGGAGCGGCAACGGTGACATAGGTGAACGTCACCTGCTGGCTGCTGGTGCCCTGACTGGTGGTGACGGTGACGTTGACCGTACCCGTGCCGGACGGCGTGACAGCCGTGATCTGGGTACTGCTGTTGACGGTGAACGAGGTCGCGCTCTTCACACCGAACCGAACGGCCAGGGCGCCGGTGAAGTCTGATCCGGTCACCACGACGGTCGTACCGCCGGAGGCCGGCCCCTGGAGGGGGGTGACGGAAGAAACCACAGGAGCGGCCAAAGCTGTACTCCTTCGCATGGGGACACGCCTGCAAACGAACGGGACCCGTCCGGGCGGAGGGGGGCCACCGCCCGGACGGGCGTCATCGCCTCCGCTGCACGGAGGCCGCCAGGGGGATCAGATGCCGGGACCGGCGACGTACGTGAATGCGCCTGCGGCGGTGGCCGATCCGGCGGGGTTGGTCACCACCACGTCCACCGCGCCCGCCGCGCCGGGCGGGGTCACCACCGAGAGGGTCGTCGTGTTGATGACCGAGAACGGTGCCGCGGCACCGTCGAAGGTGACCGCCTCGGTGCTGTCGAGGTTGGTGCCCGTGAGGGTGACCGCGGTGCCACCCGAGGTCGGACCCGAGGTCGGGGTGAGGGACGTGATCGCCGGTGTGTCGACGTAGGTGTACGTCAGACCGTTGTTGGTGCCGCCCGCGGTGGTGACGCTGACCGACACCGGCCCGGCCGCCGCGCCTGCGGGAACCGTGACGCTGAGCGAGCTGTCGGAATTCACGGTCGGCGTCGCGGTGACCCCGCCGAAGGAGACACTCGTGGCCGTCGACAGACCGGTGCCGTTGAGGCTGATGGTGTTGCCCCCGGCCAGCGGACCGGACGACGTCCCCAGGGACGACTTGAAGGGGGCGCCGACGTAGAAGAACGGAACCGGGTTGCTGGTCCCGCCGGGTGTGGTCACGGTGACCCCGACCGCGCCGGTGCCCGAGGGGGAGACGGCGGTGACCTGGGTCGGCGAGACGTTGGTGACGGCGGTGGCCGACTTGCTGCCGAACTTCACGGCGCTGGTGTTCGACAGGTTCGTGCCCGTGATCGTCACCAGCGTTCCGCCGCCGGTGGACCCCTGGTTGGGAGAAATGGGCATGTAGCACTCCTCACTGGTCGTTGGAGACGTGCGAGGAACCGGCGCAAGGCGTCCGGCGATGTCGGAGGTGTCATCGCTGCCGGGCCCTGGGCGGGCGAAGAAACAGGTCCGGTACGCCCCCTGGGCAAGGAGAAAACCGGCATGAGCTGCCTCGACGTTCCCCCCGGCTCGGGGATGGGCAGCCCGCCGGTTCGTACTCTCAGTGACCCACAGGGCCAACCGAGTGACAAGGGGGTGTCCTCGCACGTCACCCGGACGGAGTAATGGGTGACGGGGTGCGGGTCCGGCTCCGGCTCCGGCATGGCGTCGGCCGGTGTCGTGGACGACACCGGCCGACTGGATCCAAGTCCCCACCAGGGGTGCCCATCGCGGTCTGCCAACATTCACTCCCGGCTTCTCCGGAGAAGTCGCAGGTGGTGCGGCTGCCGCAACCCCCGGTGAGGATGGGCGGCCCACCGGTTGGATCTCCTTCAGTAATCCACCTCCGCCACAGGACCGGCAAGACGCTCTGTGTCATGTCACGCGAATGGCCCATTGGAATATGCGGCTCGCCCGGGCGCGGAACTCACTCATCCGGCTTGCCCTGAGTGCGCCCGATCGACGGCCACGGTCAAGTGGGACTGCCGAGAGGCAGCCCGGCGCACCGACGAAGGGAGATCCCGTGCTGACCGTGAGAAGAGTGCGCAGCCTGGCGCTGGCCGCGCTGCTGGGTACGGCGGTGGCGGGTACGGTGCCGCACGCCGCCGCCGGCAGCCTCGGCCCACGCCGGGCGGCGACGGTGCCGTGCGGGAACGTCGCCGCGCTGATCCAGGAGATCAACCAGGCCAACAGCCGTGGTTCCGGGTCCATTTCGCTCACGCCGGGCTGTGACTACCCGCTCTCCGGCCCGGCCCAGTCCCCGGGTCCCAACGGCCCCAACGGGCTTCCCGTGATCACCGGGAACCTGGTCATCAGCGGCGCCTCGGCCAGCATCACCCGCGTCGCCGGCACGCCGTTCCGCATCGCCGAGGTCGCGGCCGGCGGATCACTCACGCTCAACGGCGTCACACTGGCGAACGGCAGCGCCACGGCGACCCCGGAGGGGTCCGGGGGCGGCGTCCTCACGCAAGGGATCCTGTCGCTGGCCAACTCCCGCGTCACCGGTGGCGAGGCCGCGCGACTCGGCGGCGGGGTCGCCGTCGCCTCCGGCGGGACCGCCCGCTTGTCCAACAGCTTCGTGTCGGGCAACACGGCCTCGGACGGCGGCGGCGTCCATGTCGGCACCGCCGGCCGGCTGACCGTGAGCGGCGGATCCGTCACGGAGAACACCGCCACCTACACCGGTGGTGGACTGGCCACCTACGGAAGCACGTCGCTCAGCAGCGTGACCATGAGCCGCAACGACGCCGAGACCTTCGAAGGCGGAGGCGTCTTCGCCGGTGCCGGTGACCTGACCGTCAACTCGTCGAGGATCGCGACGAACTCGGCCGCCTCGAACGGTGGCGGCATCGCCAACCTCGGCGCCTCGGTGCGGCTGGTCGCCACCCATGTGACGCAGAACGAGGCCGAACTCGGCGGCGGCGGCCTGTACAACCTCGCCGGCACCTCCACACTGGTCCTCGCCACCGTCACCGGGAACACCGCGGGCGAGCAGGGCGGCGGTGTCCTGCGTGACGGTGGTGCGGTCGTCCTGACGGGTGCCGTCATCACCGGCAACACACCCGACCAGTGCGCCCCACCCGGGGCGGTCCTCGGCTGCTCCTCGTGAACGCTCCCCCGAGCTCTTCGAGCAGGGGCGCCATGGGGTGTTCCTGCCCGTGGTCCTAGAGGACGGCCACGGGCGCCACCGGGGCACCTGTGGCGCCCGTGAACGGCTCGGGTGTCGCGGCCAGCAGAAAGGCATAGCGGCCCGCTTCTCCACAGGCTGTGGACAATTTTTCGAGATTCCAGTTCTGCCCCTGCGGCATCCCCATCTCCACCAGATGCAGGGCGTGCACCGGCAGCCACAGTCCGTCCACCTCGGGCGGGAACACCTCGAAGGTCAGGGTGTCGCTGGCGACGGCCGCGACATCGCGCGCGTGGAACCACTCCGGCGTACGGATCGACAGCCCCGGCGACGGGTACGCGTAGCCGTGCCGGTCCCCGGCCAGGAGGCTCCGGATCTGTCCCGTCCGCACGAGCGCGAGGTCACCGGCCCGCACCCGGGTGCCGGCCAGCTCCTCGGCGGCGTCCAGGTCCTCGGGCGTGACGGCGTACCCCCCGTCGAGCCGCTCCGCGCCCCGGGCCCGGGCGACGTCCAGCAGCACTGCGCGTGAGACCACGTGCCGGACCGTGCCGATGCCGCTGAACGCGGCGCCGCCGTGCGGGGTGACGGTGTGGGCCGGGCGGCCGTTGTAGAGCCGGCCCGAGTGCGAGACGTGGGGCAGCGCGTCCCAGTGGGTGGCCGCCTGGAGCCCCATGGTCACGACGTCGTCGCTGCACGCGACCGTGCCCGGCCCGAAGATCTCCTGGTTGATCTGCACCATGGTGTGCAGGGGGTTGACGCGGCCGGGGATCACACCGGTCTGCACGCCGTCCTGCTGGAGGGGCAGGGCCAGCGGGACGCGGAGGCCGGTGCGCACGGTCGCCGTCGCCTCCCGGACGACCTCGTCGGTGATCAGGTTCAGGGTGCCGATCTCGTCGTCGGCCCCCCAGCGCCCCCAGTTGTTCACGCGCTTGGCGATGTCGTGGAACGCGTCCGGCAGCGACATGAGTACTCCCCGGGGCTTGTCTTCCCGTATCTGACGGGTCGTAGAATTCGGGAACCGACAATCTAACGGTCCGTCAGAAACCGTGGGACGGGAAGGGGCCGGGCGTGGGGAACTTCTTGGCAGGCAAGGTCGTCGCCGTCACGGGTGCCGGGCGCGGCATCGGCCGGGCGGTCGCGCTCGCCGCGGCGGCCGAGGGGGCGAAGGTCGTCGTCAACGACTACGGCGTCACGGTCGACGGGGCCTCACCGGCGAGCGAGGTCGCCGAGGCCGTCGTCAAGGAGATCGAGGCGGCGGGCGGGGAGGCGGTGGCCGTCGCCGACGACATCTCCACGATGGCGGGCGGGCAGCGGGTCGTCGACGTGGCGCTGGCGTCGTACGGGCGGCTGGACGGTGTGGTCTGCGTGGCCGGGATCCTCCGTGAGCGGATGCTCTTCAACATGACCGAGGAGGAGTGGGACCCGGTCGTCGCGACGCACCTGAAGGGCACGTTCACGGTGTTCCGGGCGGCCGCCGCGGTGATGCGGGAGCAGCGGGCCGGGACGCTGATCGGCTTCACCAGCGGCAACCACCAGGGGTCCGTCTCCCAGGCCAACTACAGCGCCGCCAAGGGCGGGATCATCTCGCTGGTGCGCAGCGCGGCGCTGGGGCTGCACAAGTACGGGGTGACCGCCAACGCGGTGGCGCCGGTGGCGCGGACCCGGATGTCGGCGGGGGTGCCGGTGGAACTGGCGGAGATCGGGCAGCCGGAGGACGTCGCCCCGCTCGTGGTGTACCTGCTGTCCGACGCGGCCTCCCGGGAGGGGATCACCGGGCAGGTCTACACGGTGGCCGGGGCGAAGATCGCGGTGTGGGCGCAGCCGAGGGAGCTGCGTGCGGCGTATGCCTCCGGGGGGTGGACCGTGGAGGCCATCGCGGAGTTCCTGCCCGGGTCGGTGGGGGTGGATCCGATGCCGATGCTGGAGCGGGTGGCGGGGATGGAGCGGGCCGCGGCTCGGGGGGAGCGGCCGAACGCCCGGTAGCTCGGGGCGGTGGCCGGGTGGCGGGTGCGGGTGGTTCGTGGCTTGTCGCGCAGTGGCCCGCGCCCCTGGGGAATCTGCCCCTGCGGCGCCGGTGAGAGGAGAGCCCTGATGGACTTTGGCTTCACGCCGGAGGACGACGCGTTTCGCAGCGAGGCTCGTGACTGGCTGGCCTCGCACGTCAGCGGCGTCGCGGACCGCCGTACCTGGGAGCGCACCCTCGGTGCCGCCGGATGGATCGGGCTCGGGTGGGGCCGGGGCGGGTACGGGAACCGCACCGCCGGTCTCACCCAGCAGGTCGTCTGGGCCGAGGAGTACGCGCGGTCGGGGGCGCCGCCGCGTTCCGGGCACATCGGGGAGAACCTGCTCGCGCCCACGCTCCTCGCCCACGGCAGCGACGAGCAGAAGTCCCGCTTCCTCCCGCCGATCGCCGCCGGCGACGAACTCTGGTGCCAGGGCTACAGCGAACCCGGCGCCGGATCCGATCTGGCCGGGATCCGCACCGCGGCCGTGCGCGAGCCGGACGGCCGTACGTACCGCGTCACCGGGCAGAAGGTCTGGACGTCGCTCGCGCACGTGGCGGACTGGTGTTTCGTGCTGGCCAGGACCGAGCCCGGCTCGGCGCGGCACCACGGGCTGAGCTTCCTGCTCGTGCCCATGGACCAGCCCGGCCGGATCGAGGTCCGCCCCATCCGCCAGATGACCGGCACCAGCGACTTCAACGAGGTCTTCTTCGACGGCGCCCGCGCGGAGCACGTCGTCGGCGGGGCGGGCGACGGCTGGCGGGTCGCCATGAGCCTGCTCGGTTTCGAACGCGGTGTGTCCACGCTGGCCCAGCAGATCGGGTTCGCCGAGGAACTGGGCGCGGTGGTGCGGGCGGCCGTGGAGTCGGGCGCGGCGCGGGACCCCGTCGTACGGGAACGGCTCGTGCGGCAGTGGGCCGAGCTGCGCACGATGCGCTGGAACGCCCTGCGCACCCTGGGGAGTTCCGGTGACGCGGGCGCCCCGAGCGTGGCCAAGCTGCTGTGGGCCGGGTGGCACCAGCGGCTCGGGGAACTCGCGGTGCTGGTGCGGGGCGCGGCGGCCGGGGTGGGCCCCGCCGACTGGTCGGCGTCGGCTCCCTACGAACTGGACGCCGCACAGCACCTGTTCCTCTTCTCGCGGGCCGACACGATCTACGGCGGCTCGGACCAGATCCAGCGCACGATCATCGCCGAGCGCGTGCTCGGCCTGCCCAGGGAGCCCAAGGGGGCCGTGTGATGCGAGGCGTGATCTTCGACGGGAAGCAGGTCCGGGTCGTGACGGACCTGGAGGTGCGTGAGCCGGGGCCGGGCGAGGTGCGGGTCGCGATCTCGGCGGCCGGGCTGTGCCACAGCGATCTGTCGGTGGTGGACGGGACCATCCCCTTCCCCGTTCCCGTGGTGCTGGGCCATGAGGGAGCCGGGGTCGTGGAGGCGGTGGGTGGGGGCGTCACCCATGTCGCGCCCGGGGACCATGTGGCGCTGTCCACCCTGGCGAACTGCGGTACGTGCGCGGAGTGCGACCGCGGGCGGCCCACCATGTGCCGGCGGGCCATCGGACGCCCGGGCCGGCCGTTCCACCACGCCGGCTCGCCGGTGCACCAGTTCGCGTCCAACTCGGCGTTCGCCGAACGCACGGTCGTCAAGGCCGTGCAGGCGGTCCCGATCCCCGACGGCGTCCCACTGACGTCGGCGGCGCTCATCGGGTGCGGGGTGCTGACGGGCGTGGGAGCCGTACTGAACCGGGCGCGGGTGGACCGCGGCGACAGCGTCCTGGTCATCGGGACGGGCGGCATCGGCCTGAACGTGCTCCAGGGGGCCCGGCTCGCGGGTGCCGGGCGGATCGTCGCCGTCGACGCCAACCCGGCGAAGGAGGAGGCGGCACGACGGTTCGGCGCGACCGACTTCCTCACCTCGGCCGGGGGCGTGCGCGACCTCCTTCCGACGGGCGCGGACCACGCCTTCGAGTGCGTCGGCCGCGTGGAGCTGATCCGGCAGGCGATCGACGCACTGGACCGGCACGGCCAGGCCGTCCTGCTGGGGGTCCCGCCCGCCACGGCCGAGGCGTCCTTCCGCGTCTCCTCCATGTACCTCGACAAGTCCATCCTGGGCTGCCGCTACGGCTCCTCACGCCCGCAGCGGGACATCGCCCTGTACGCCGAGCTGTACCGCCAGGGGCGCCTCCTGCTCGACGAACTGGTGACCAGGACCTACCCGGTCGAGGACTTCGAGAAGGCGGCCGCGGACGCGGAGGCGGGGCGGGTGGCGCGGGCGGTGCTCACGTTCTGAGGGCGGGGGTGCTCAGCCCTCGACGGCGGTGCTCGCGGTCTGCGCGCGGAACGTGCGCCGGTAGGCCGTGGGCGTGACTCCCAGCGCCGACTGGAGGTGCTGGCGCATGGACTGGGCCGTGCCGAAGCCCGCGTCCCGGGCGACCTGGTCGACGGAGCGGTCGGTGGACTCCAGGAGGTGGCGGGCCCGCTCCACGCGCTGCTGGGCGAGCCACTGGCCGGGGCTGACGCCGGTCTCCTCACGGAAGCGGCGGGTGAAGGTGCGCACGGACATGGACTCCTGGGCGGCCATGTCGCGCAACTGGATGGGCTCGTGGAGACGGCCCAGGGCCCAGGCGCGGGCCGACGTCGTGGTCGCCTGCTGCGGGTCGGGCACGGGCCGGTGGATGTACTGCGCCTGACCGCCGTCGCGGTGCGGCGGTACGACCGTGCGGCGGGCCACGTCGTTGGCGACCGCCGTGCCGTGGTCCCGGCGCACCATGTGCAGGCACAGGTCGATGCCGGCCGCGACACCGGCGGAGGTCAGGACGTCGCCGTCGTCGATGAACAGGACGTCCGGATCGACCTGGATGTGCGGGAAGAGCCGCTGGAAGCGGTCGGCGTCGGCCCAGTGCGTGGTGGCGGGCCGGCCGTCCAGGAGACCTGCGGCGGCCAGGACGTAGACGCCGGTGCAGATCGAGGCGAGCCGGGTGCCGGGGCGGATGCGGTCGAGGGCGGCGGCCAGTTCGCCCGTGAGCACGCCCTCCTCGAAGACCGGGCCGAGTTCGTACGACGCCGGGACGATCACCGTGTCGGCGGTGGCCAGGACCTCGGGGCCGTGCTCGACCTGGATGGCGAAGTCGGCGTCGGTCTGCACCGGGCCCGGCGGGCGGACCGAGCAGGTGACGACGTCGTACAGCAGGCGTCCCTCGGCGTCCCGGGGGCGGCCGAAGATGCGGTGCGGGATGCCCAGCTCGAAGGGGAGCAGGCCGTCCAGGGCGAGGACGACCACGCGGTGCGGGCGGAACTCCGGCTCTCGGCTCATACCCTGATCCTATGGCCCGATCCTAACGAATGCTGTCCTTCGGGCCACTCGATGGAGCGCGCCGCAGGCCGGAAGCTCTATGTCGTGACCCAGACAACCGAAGCAGCGGCCGTCCAGCAGCCGCCGAAGCCGACCCGTGCCCGCGTGCACCGCGCCTGGTTCGTCGCCGCCGTCACCTTCGTGACGATCATCGGTGCCGCCGCCTTCCGTTCCGTGCCGGGCCTGCTCATCGACCCGCTGCACGAGGAGTTCGACTGGTCGCGCGGCACGATCGGCGCCGCCGTCTCGGTGAACCTCGCGCTGTACGGTCTGACGGCCCCGTTCGCGGCGGCCCTGATGGACCGCTTCGGCATCCGCCGGGTCGTCGCGGTCGCCCTGACCGTGATCGCCGCCGGCTCCTGGCTCACCGTGTGGATGACCGCGGCCTGGCAGCTGATGCTGTGCTGGGGGCTGCTGGTGGGCCTCGGCTCCGGCTCCATGGCGCTGGCCTTCGCCGCGACCGTCACCAACCGCTGGTTCACCGAGCGGCGCGGACTGGTCAGCGGCATCCTCACCGCCGCCTCGGCCTCCGGCCAGCTGATCTTCCTGCCCCTGCTGTCCTGGATCATCGCCCGGTACGACTGGCGTCCGGCGGCCGTGACGGTCGCGCTGGCCGCGCTCGCGGTCGTGCCGTTCGTGTGGCTCCTGCTGCACGACCACCCGGCGGACGTGGGCCAGAAGCCGTACGGGGCCACCGAGTTCGTGCCGAAGCCCCCGCCCGTCCCCGGCGCCGCCCGCCGGGCCGTGACCGTGCTGCTGTCCGCCGTGCGCACCGGCCCGTTCTGGCTGCTCGCCGGCACCTTCGCGATCTGCGGCGCTTCCACCAACGGCCTGATCCAGACGCACTTCATCCCCGCGGCCCACGACCACCACATGCCCGGCCAGGCCGCCGCGTCCCTGCTCGCGGTCATCGGGGTCTTCGACGTCGTCGGCACGATCGCCTCCGGCTGGTTCACGGACCGCTTCGAGCCGCGCCGTCTGCTGGCGGTGTACTACGCGCTGCGAGGCGTGTCGCTGATGTTCCTCCCGCTCCTGCTGGGCCCCGCGGTCCACCCGCCGATGGTCTTCTTCATCGTCTTCTACGGCCTCGACTGGGTCGCCACGGTCCCGCCCACCCTCGCCCTGTGCCGCGAGCAGTACGGCGAGGACAGCGCGATCGTCTTCGGCTGGGTCCTGGCCTCCCACCAGGTCGGGGCCGCCCTCGTCGCCTTCCTCGGCGGCGTCGCGAGGGACGCGTTCGGCACGTACGACGTGGTCTGGTACGCGTCGGGGGCGCTGTGCGCGGCGGCGGCGCTGATGGCGCTGGTGATCCGGCGGCGGCCGGTGCTCGCGGCGGCGGCCTGAACCCGCCGCCCGTCAGGCGGGGTTCAGGCTTCCGGCCTCGACCTCGGTGGCTACGACGCGGGCGGTGCGATGCTCAGGGCTTCCTGAGCGGGCTCGCCGGCCGGCTTCAGCCCGGCGGCGAGGGCCGGCTCGTCCTGTCCGGCCTCGCCGAACGGCCGGGGCTGCGCGACCGGGGCGAGGGTGCGGGCCGCCGTCGCGGCGGCGGGACCGTGCGTCGCAGGGCGGCCGGACACCCGCCCACGCCACTCCCGCGTACGGGGCACCGGTGATCAGCTCCTTGCCGCGCGATCCGCCGAGGTCACGTCAGTGTGGCGGCTGACGGCGGTGTGAGCCCTGCGACGGCGTCAGCCGGGCGAACTGCCCCCGGTGGAACAGGAGCGGCCCGTCCGGGGCGTCGCCCGTGCCCAGGGCGTTCACCCGGCCCACCACGATGAGGTGGTCGCCGCCGGTGTGGACGGCGTGGATCGTGCAGTCGATCCAGGCGACGGTGCCCGACAGCCGCGGGGCGCCCGACACCGGCGCCGCGTCGTACGCCACCCCCGCGAACTTGTCCGCGCCGCTCACCGCGAAGGCCCGGCACAACTCGCCCTGGCCGGCTGCCAGGACGTTCACGCAGAACAGCCCGGCGCGGGCGATGCGCGGCCAGGTCGTCGACGTACGGCCCACCATGAAGGCGACCAGCGGCGGGTCGAGGGAGAGAGAGGCGAAGGACTGGCAGGCGAAACCGGCGGGGGAGCCGCCGCCGGTGGCCGGGGGTGCCGTGATCACGGCCACGCCGGTGGCGAAGTTCCCCAGGACCCTGCGGAACTCCCGGGGGTCGAGCGGAGCGCGTTCGTCGGCGCCGACGCACCTCAACTCGGGGCGGGGCAGCGGCTCGACGGGCTCCGGGGCGGCTGTGCTGACCGACCTGAGGTAGCGGACGGCGGCTTCCGCCATCCCTGCTTGTCCCATCACCCCGCCATTGAAGCTGACATACCGTCAGATAGGAAGGGTCAGCGTCCCCTGAACTCCGCGCCCCGGCGCTCCACGAAGCTCCGCACGCCCTCCTGTGCGTCCGCCGTCGTCATGTTGATCTCCTGCGCCGCGGCCTCGGCGGCGAAGGCGGCGGCGCGGTCGGTGTCGAGGGAGGCGTTGACGAGCTGCTTGGTCAGGGCGAGGGCGCGGGTCGGTCCGGCCGCCAGGCGCTCGGCCCAGGCGCGTGCCGTCTTCTCCAGCTCCTCGTCCCGTACGACCCGGTTGACCAGCCCGAGGCGTTCGGCGTCCGGGGCGGTGAGCGCGTCGCCGAAGAACATCAGCTCCTTCGCCCGCTGCGGGCCGACGAGACGGGGGAGGAGGTAGGCGCCGCCGCCGTCGGGGACCAGCCCGCGCCGTACGAACACCTCGATGAAGCGGGCGGACTCGGCCGCGAGGACCAGGTCGCAGGCGAACGCGAGATGTGCGCCCAGGCCGGCCGCCGTGCCGTTCACCGCCGCGATCACCGGCTTCTCGCAGTCCAGCACGGCGGCGATCAGCCGCTGGGCCCCGGTGCGCAGGGTGCGCGCCACGTCCCCCACGAGCCGTTCGCCGGGGGCCCCGGCCCCCCTGAGGTCCGCCCCGGCGCAGAAACCGCGGCCCGTCCCCGTGATCACCACGGCACGCACCTCCGCCGTGGCGGACGCCTCCGACAGCAGCCCGATGACCTCCTCGCGCTGCCCGGGCGTCAGGGCGTTGAGGCTCTCGGGCCGGTTGAGGGTGAGGGTGAGGACCTGGTCCGTGGCCGTGTGCAGCACCGCGGGCCCCGCCATCAGCGGCACACCGCCAGCGCGTCCAGCGCCACGGCCCCCTGCCCCTGCGGCAGCACCATCAGCGGATTGATGTCCAGTTCCGCCAGCTGGTCGCCGAGTTCCATGGCCATGCGCTGCACCCGCAGGACGACCTCCACCAGCGCGTCCAGATCCGCCGCCGGCCGCCCCCTGACCCCGTCGAGCAGGGCCCGGCCGCGGAGTCCCGCGAGCATGTCCCGCGCCTGCTCCTCCCCGAAGGGCGGCACCCCCACGGCGGTGTCCCGCAGCACCTCGACGAGCACACCGCCGAGACCGACGGTCACGGTCGGGCCGAACAGGTCGTCGTGGGCGACGCCGACGACCATCTCCACGCCCTGCTCCACCATCTGGCAGACCAGGACGCCGTCCAGGGCGACGTCCTCGTAGCGGGCGATGTCGGTCAGCTCGCGATAGGCGTCACGGACCTGGCTGGCCGAGGTCAGCCCGATCTTCACCAGGCCCAGCTCGGTCTTGTGCGCGATCCGGGCGCCGGAGGCCTTCATCACCACCGGGTAACCCACGAGCCCGGCCGCCCGGACGGCCGCCGCCGCACTGGTCACCAACTGCTCGCGCGGTACGCGGATGCCGTACGCCCGCAGCAACTGCTTCGCCGCGTGCTCGCTCAGCTGCCCGCCGGGGTGCATCAGGGCCTGTGCCTTGCGGTAGGAGGGCGAGGGGGTGCGCGGGGCCTCGTCGAAGGGGGAGCGGTAGGCGGCCGTGAACCGGTGGTGGGCGAGATGGGCGCGGACGGCGGTGAGGCAGTTGCCGACCGTGCGGAAGGTGGCCACGCGGGAGGAGCCGAGCAGCACCTCGCGGTAGGCGGGCTCGGCGCCGACCGGCGAACCCCACACCACGCACACCAGCTTGTCGGTCTGCTCGGCCGCGTCCACCAGGTCCCGGACGAGCCGGTCGCTGAGCGGCGGGAACGGCCCGGTGACCGGGCAGATCAGCACGCCCACGTCAGGATCGTCGAGGATCGCGTCGATGATCTTCCGGCCGCGCTCGTCCCCGACCGGGTGCCCGCCGTTGTCGACCGGGTTGGCGACGGACAGGTACTCGGGGATCCACTGGTGCAGCTCGGCCTGCTTGGCCTCGGACAGGACCGGCAGGCTCAGGCCCGCCTCGGCCGCGAGATCGGCGACGTGCGCGCCCGTGCCACCCGAGATGGAGTAGACGACGACGCCGTCGGCCCGCGGCGGCCGGGCCCGGGCCAGCAGGGCTGCGGTGTCCTGGAGTTCGTCCAGCCCGTCGACGCGGATCACGCCGTACTGGCGTAGTGCCGCGTCCACCACCGCGTCCGCGCCGGTCAGTTTGCCGGTGTGGGAGGCGGCCGTGCGGGCGCCGGTCTCCGTGCGGCCCACCTTGACGGCGACGACCGGCACTCCGCGCCGGGCGGCCCGGTCGGCGGCGAGCAGGAAGGCGCGGCCGTCCTTCAGCCCTTCGAGGTAGCAGGCGATGGCGCCGACCTCGGGCTGCTCGGCGAAGTAGGACAGGAAGTCGGCACTGTCCAGGTCGGCCTCGTTGCCGGTGGGGGCCCAGTGGGAGAGGCGGATGCCGAGTTCCTGGAGGGCGAAGACGGGGCGGCCCTGGTGTCCGGACTGGGTGATCAGCGCGATCGCCGGCCCCTGAAGGTCGTCGCGGAACCGCTCGAAGGCGTTGAGATTGGTGTTGGGCCCCAGCAGGCGCATCCCGGACTGCTCCACGGCGGCGGCCAGTCGCCGCTGGGCGGCCTCGCCCTCCGGGCCGGTCTCCGCGAACCCGGACGCGAAGACGACCGCGAACCGCGCCTTGGCGTCGGCCAGTTCCTCGATCACCGGCAACGGGTCGCCGACCAGCACCACGGCCAGATCGACCTGCTCGGGCAGGGCGGCGACGGAAGGGGAACAGGGGATGCCGAAGACGGCCGGCCGACTGGGATGCACCGGGTGCAGCCGGGCGCCGACCCGCTCCGCCCAGTCGGCCAGCTGCCGTGTGATGCCGGTGTTCGGGCGGCCCTCGGTGTCCGAGGCGCCGATCACGGCGACGGACCGGGGACGGAAGAAGCGGTCGAGATCGGGTACGCCGGCGTGCAGCGGCCGTCCGCCGACGTCCAGGTCGCCCGCCTGGGCCGGCCTGCCGTGCACGACGGGCCCGGACCGCTCGCCACAGGCGATGGCCCGGGTCCGGCGGGAGTCGGTGGTGAGGGTGCCGTGGGTCGATCCAAGCATCGTTTCCGCCCGCTCCTGTGAGACAGCAGCTAACTGACGCATTGTCAGATTACTGAACTGATGCGACGTCAGGAACGGTGTGGGCGAGCTAAGTTGTCGATACGCCGGACCGCACCGGGCGGGGGCGGGCTTCGAGCCGGCAGTCGCCGGACCGGGCGGGGACGGGCGCCGGCCCGGCAGTACGCCGGGCCGGGCGGGGCGGGTCTCAGCCCGGCAGTCGGGACACGCCCCCCGCGCCGTTCCGTGCGACGGCCTTCGCGATCTTCACCGCGTCCAGCGCCATCTCACGGAGGTTGCCGCTGATCGGGTTGGTGAAGCCGGTGAAGTACAGGCCCGGGGCGGCCTTCGGGGTGCGGGCACCGTGGGTGACGGGCCTGCTGCGGTCGTCGAGGACGCCGAGGTGGCCGACGAGGTCCTCCAGGGCGCGGACGTATCCGGTGGCGGCGATCACCACGTCCGGGGAGATCCTGCTGCCGTCGGCCAGGGCGACCTTGCCGCCGTCCTCGAAGCCCTCCACGGCGGCCACGATCTCCACCCTGCCCTTGCGTACGGCGTCGATCAGGCCGACGTCCTGCACCGGGATCGCCCCCTGCCTCACCCGCGAGTACAGCCCCGTGTCGGGACGCGGCAGCCCGTGCGCCGACAGGTCGGGCACTGCCACCCTGGCCTGCACCCGGGAGATCCGGTCGACCAGGCCGACCGGCAGCCGGCGCACCAGCACGCCGCTGTACTGGGCGGCCCAGCCGGCGGTCGAACGGCGCACGATGTGGGGGACGGTGCGCACGGCGAGCCGGACCCGCGAGGCACCGCTCTCCACCAGGTCGACGGCGATCTCGGCGCCGGTGTTGCCCACCCCGACGACGAGGACGTCCCGGCCGGCGTAGGGCTTGCCGCTGCGGTACCGGCCGGCGTGCAGGAGCTCGCCCGTGAAGTCGGCGCGGCCGGGCCAGTCCGGCAGGCGCGGGGTGTGGTTGCAGCCGGTGGCGACGACCACGGCCGCGCCGGCCAGTTCCCGGCCGCCGGTGGCGTGCAGCAGCCAGCCCGTGCCGTCGGGGCCGCGCTCGACGCGGGTCACCTCGACGCCGGTGACGATCTCCAGGCGGTGGTGCTCGGCGTACTTCTCCAGGTACCGCACCACGTCGTCCCGGGACACCCACCGTCCGAACCGGCGCGGCATCGGCAGTCCGGGCAGGGCGGAGAGGCGGCGGGTGGTGTGCAGGTGCAGCCGGTCGTAGTGGCGGCGCCAGGACGCCCCGACGCGGTCGGACTTCTCCAGGACGACGGCCCGGACGCCCCGGGCGCGCAGCGCGTACGCCACGGACAGTCCGCCGGGGCCGCCGCCGATGACGTAGACGGGGCGGTCGGGTGGGGGCTGTGCGGAGGCGGGTGTGGGGGGTGTGGAGTCGGCCATGAGCGGGAGCGTAATCACGGGACCGCTTGATGGGTCTCGGTCAAGACCGGAATTGGTTACGGAATGATCACGGCTGTAGGGAGAGGGGGCGGGGCTCGTGGTGCGGCGGGCCGAGTTGTGGCGGCACGGTGATCGTTCCTGGCCGTGTGGCCGGTCGTGTGCGCCGGGCGCTGCCAGGGGGTGCTTGCCGGGGCGGGTCGCCGCCGGGGTCTTGCGTATCCGCGTAACTGACGTACCGTCAGGTCGCATGGACGCGATCTGGCTCACCGGGGCGGAATGGCTGGCCGTGCTGCGGATCGGACTCGGGCTGTGGTGGCTGGAGAGCTGGCGGCACAAGGACCGCAAGGCCTGGTTCGAGCGGGGCGCCGGCATCGCCTGGGCCGCCGGGATAGCCGCCGAGCACCGCTGGAGCGCGGTCCGTTCGGGCTTCGAAGCGGTCGTGGCGCCGCGCCCGCGCGTGATGGCGTACGTCGTCGTCCACGCTGAACTGGCCCTCGGGCTGGGGCTGATCACCGGCTTCCTCACCCCGGTCGCCCTGGTCGGCGGCCTTCTGCTCAACGCGCTCTACTTCACGCTCATGGTCCACGACGTCGCCGAGCAGGGGCAGAACTCGATGATGGCGCTGATGTCGGTGGTCGGACTGTTCGGGATGTCCTGGCAGACGTGGTCGGTGGACAGCGCCCTGGGGCTGTTCCGATGACGGGCCGCCTCGACCTGCCCGAGCCCGACGCCTTCACCCGGACGTACTGGGACGCGGCCGCCGAGGGCAGGCTGCTGATCCGCCGCTGCGGGGCGTGCGGCCGGGCCCACCACTACCCGCGCGAGTTCTGTCCCCACTGCTGGAGCGAGGACGTGTCGTGGGAGACGGCGAGCGGCCGCGCCACGCTCTACACCTGGTCCGTCGTCCACCGCAACGACCTGCCGCCCTTCCGGGACCGGGTCCCGTACGTCGCCGCCGTGGTCCAACTGGCGGAGGGGCCGCGGATGATGACGGAGATCGTGGGGGCGCAGGCCCGCCGGTCCGGTGAGGATCCGGGGCTGTCGGACGGGGCGGACCTGGAGGTGGTGTTCCGGGAGGGGATCCCGGTGTTCCGACCGGCGCCGAGGGGTTGATCGGCCGGTGTGTGAGGGTGCGGAGGGGTTGATCGGCCGGTGTGTGAGGGTGCGGAGGGGCTGAATGGCCGGTGTGTGAGGGTGCGGAGGGGCTGAACGGCCGGTGTGTGGGGGTGCGGAGGGGTTGAACGGCCGGTGTGTGGGGGTGCGGAGGGGTTGAACGGCCGGTGTGTGGGGGTGCGGAGGGGTTGAATGGCCGGTGTGTGGGGGTGCGGAGGGGTTGAACGGCCGGTGTGTGGGGGTGCGGAGGGGTTGAACGGCCGGTGTGTGAGGGTGCGGAGGGGTTGAACGGCCCGTGCGGAGGGTGCGGAGGGGCTGAACGGCCGAGGAGCCCGGCGTCCCTGGCCCCGGGTGCTCAGGGGCGGCGACTTCTTCCCGCCACGGCGTCCCGGATCGCGCGCCGAGGGATTGAATGGGCCCATGGCCCCCATACGCGACCAGTCCCTGACCGGCCCACGCCCGGACCTGCACGGTCACGGCCTCCGCCTGCGACCCTGGAACGCGGGGTCGGGTGCCGACGTGGACACATGGCTGCGAGGGCTGAGCGACCCGGAGTTCCGGCGCTGGAACACCCCGCTGCGGCCGGTCACCGACCGGGCGAGTGCGCGGGAGTCCCTGCTCGCGCGGGCGCAGAGCGCCCTGGAGGGGGCGTCGGTGTCGTTCCGGATCGCGGACGCGCGCAGCGACGCCCCGCTGGGACACATCGGCGTCAACGAGATCAAGTACCACCTGAAGGTCGCCCGGGTCGGCTACTGGGTCCTGCCGGAGGCCCGCGGCCAGGGCGTCGCCACGCGCGCTCTCCTGCTCGCCGCGCGCTGGGCCCTCACGGAACTCGGCCTGCACCGGCTGGAGCTGGACCACGCGGTGGGCCACGACGCCTCGTGCCGGATCGCCGAGCGGTGCGGGTTCCCCTACGAGGGCACCCTGCGCGGCGCGATCTTCCAGGAGGACCGGTATGACGCCTTCCGGGACGCCCATCTGCACGCCCGCCTGGCCACGGACCCGGAACCGCGGGATCCACAGGAGGGGGCGAGAGCGGTGATGTGATGCACGTCACTCCGCTCGGCCGATCAGTCCCGTCCGCGCCACCGGTCATAACCGGCGACCGAAGCGCCACCGCCGTGCAGCGAAGGGACCGCCCGAGATGACCGCACCCGTGAAGGGCCCCGCCAGTTACTTCCCGACCATCGAGAAGAAGTACGGCCGGCCGGTCGCCGACTGGCAGGAGCTGATCCGCACCTCGCCGCTGACCCGGCACATGGAGCTCGTCACCTGGCTGAAGACCGAGCACGGCGTGGGACACGGCCACGCCAACGCGCTGGTGGCGTACACGCTCGCCGAGGACAGTGGCACGTGATCCGACGGGGGCTGCCGAAGATCAGGAGTGTCCGGTGGTCGGCGGACGGCACCATGAACCATGGACACCGATACGAACACCCGCAGTGGGAGAGCCAGTTGGCACCTCACTCATGACCTCGACGACTTCCTCGCCCGCGCCGGCCCCTTCCTCCGCTCCCGGCCGGCGCCGCACACCGTGCCGCTGACCGTCACGGAGACCCTGCGGACGCGCGGCCGGTGCGTGTACGGAGAGGGGGCACCGGAGTTCGGCGTACTGGAACGGGACGGGGAGGTCCGGGCGGCCTTCTTCCGCACCCCGCCGCACTGGCTGAACCTCACGGCCCTGACCCCCGGGGACGCCGATTCCCTCGCCGCGCGCCTGGCCGCCCTCGGGCGTCGCCTGCCCGGTGTGAACGCGGACACCGACACCGCGGCCGCCTTCGCCGAAGCCTGGCAGCGGCACACGGGCGCCCCGGCAGCCCTGCGCCGGCGCCAGCGGCTCTACCGGCTCGGCACGCTGACCGCGCCCGGGCCCGTGCCGCCCGGCCGCCCCAGGGTGGCCGTCACGTCCGACCGCGAGCGGCTCCGGCACTGGCACGACGAGTTCAGCGCATCCGTCGGCCTGGGCACCGCCCGCGACTCCGCCGAGTGGGCGGACGCCCGGATCGACAACGGCGGCATCACCTTCTGGGAGACCCCCGACGGCACGCCCGTCGCGATGGCCGGCAGCACTCCCCAGGTCGCCGGCCAGGTCCGCGTCGCCCCCGTCTACACCCCGCCCCACCTGCGCGGCCGCGGCTACGCGGGTGCGGCGACGACCGAGGTCAGCCGCGCCGCCCGCGCCGCCGGAGCAGACGAGGTCCTCCTCTTCACGGACCTGTCCAACCCCACCAGCAACGGCCTCTACCAGCGCATCGGCTACCGCCCGGTGGCCGACTTCGCGGTGTACGACTTCACATGGGCTCCGATCACGCCCGGTCGCCCGAGCACGACCCCGGACGGTCACGACGCACGTGCGGCGCAACCGGCCTCACGGCCACAGCAGCTCCCGTGACCACTCCTCGCCGTCCCGCTCCTCCTGCCGCCGGTAGCGGAGTCTGACGTGGCGGCGGCGCTCGTCGCCCTGGAAGAACTCCACCTCCTCGGCCCGCAGCCGGTACAGCGTCCAGGACGGCACCGGTGCCTCCGGCTCGCGGGACGCTCGTTCCCACGCCGACTCCGAGGCCCGGGCCAGGTCGTCCAGGGAGGGCAGGACCTCGCTCTGCCGTCCGGTCAGCGCCGCCGCCAGCGCGCCCGTCGACCGGGCGTGCAGGTCTCCCTGGGCTTCCTCGGACGGAGCCGCGGTCACCGGGCCGCGGACCCGGACCTGGCGGCCCAGCGCCGGCCAGTAGAAGCCGAGCGCGGCGTACGGGCGGCCGGCGAGGTGCCGGCCCTTGCGGCTGCCGGCGTGCGACGCGAAGAACCAGCCGTCGGTGTCGGCACCGTGCAGCATCACGATCCGCACGTCGGGCAGCCCCGACTCGTCCGACGTCGCCAGCGACATGGTGTGCGGCTCGGTCTGGCCGGCCGCCACCGCCGCCGCGAACCACTCGGTGAACAGGGGCAGGGGCGCGGCCGGAGCGGTGTCCGGCTCGAAGGGGGGCAGGTCCGTGACCTTCGGGTCCCAGACCCGCAGTGACCTCAGCAGCTCGTGAAGATCGGTTGCCATGCCTCGATTGTCACCGGTCACGCGCGAGGGCGGCGGGCAGGGCGGCAGGCCTCCCCGGCGGGGCGCGGAGTCCAGGAGGGGCGCGGGCCGCTCACTCCGCCCCCAGCACCACGGTCCCGGACGAGCAGAACCAGCCCCCCGTCCCCGACGCCACGGCCAGCCGCGGCAGCGCGCCGCCGGTGCGCCGCACCTGCCGCTCCCCGCACTCCCCGCGTAGCTGCCGCACCGCCTCCACCAGCAGGAACAGCCCCCGCATCCCGGGATGCTGCGCCGACAGCCCGCCCCCGTCGGTGTTCACGGGCAGCTCTCCGCCCTCGACCCGCAACCGCCCCTTCTCCACGAACGGCCCGCCCTCGCCCTTCCCGCAGAAGCCCAGGTCCTCCAGCGTGACCAGGGTCATGTAGGTGAACGCGTCGTAGATCTCGGCGAAGTCGATCTCCGACGGCCGTATCCCGGCCCGTCCGAAGGCGAGCCGCCCGCTCACCGCCGCCGGCGTCACCGTGAAGTCCGGCCACTCGGACATCGCGGCGTGCGAGAGGGACTCCCCGCTGCCCAGCACCCACACCGGGGATGTACGGCAGTCCCGTGCGTACTCCTGCGCCACCAGCAGCACCGCCGCCCCGCCGTCGCTGCGGACGCAGCAGTGCAGCTTGGTGAAGGGGTCCGCGATCATGGGCCCGGCCAGGACCTCGTCGACCGTGACCGGCGTGCGGAACATCGCCTCCGGGTTGAGGGCCGCGTTGGCCCGGGCCTGCACGGCGACCTGGGCCAGCTGCTCGATCGTCGTGCCGTACTCGATCATGTGACGGCGGGCCGCCATGGCGTACTTGGCGATCAGGGTGTGGCCGTAGGGGACTTCGAACTGCAGGGGGCCGCGCGTGCCGAAGGACAGGGTCCCGGTGCGGCGGCCGGCCTTGACGTCGGCGCGAGCCGTCGATCCGTAGACGAGCAGCACCGCGCGGGCGTGCCCTGCCGCGATCGCGTCCGCCGCGTGGGCCGCCATGACCTCCCAGGTGGAGCCGCCCACCGAGGTGGAGTCGACCCAGGTGGGGCGCAGGCCCAGATACTCGGCGACCTCCACGGGCGCCAGGGTGCCGAGGCCCGCCGAGGCGAAGCCGTCGACCACCGACCGGTCCAGGCCGGCGTCGGCCAGGGCGCGCCGGGCCGCCTGGGCGTGCAGGGCGTACGGGGTCGCGTCGTCCACGCGGCCGCAGTCCGAGAGGGCCACGCCGACGACGGCCACCTTTCTCCGGGCCACCATGAATCTGACGGTACATCAGATCTGTGCCGCCACGGCAGGGCTCTGGGCTTCCTCGTCTCCCCGCCCTAATATGACGCACCGTCAGATATGGCGAGAGGTGCTTGCGGAGAGAGGTGCCCCATGGACGCCCGCTTCACCGACGAACAGGACGAGATCCGCCGCACCCTGCGCGAACTGCTCGTCAAGCGGTGCGGTCCGCAGGAGCTGCGGGCCGCCGTCGGCACCCCGGCCGGGCACGACCCCGCCCTGTGGGTCACCCTCGCCGGACACCTCGGCCTGCCCGCACTGGCCCTCCCCGACGCCTACGGCGGCGCCGGCTGCACCTCGACCGAACTCGCCCTGGCGTGCGAGGAAACCGGCCGGGTGCTCGCCCCCACCCCCCTGCTCGCCACCGCCGTCCTCGCCGCCCCGCTGCTGCTCGCCCTCGGCACCGGCGCCCAGCGCGCCGAGCTGCTGCCGCGCATCGCCTCCGGCGAACTCACCGCCGCCCTGGCCGTACCGGGGCCCGCCCTCGCCACCGCCCTCGCGCTCACCGGCCACGACCGGCGCGGGCAATGGGCCGGCGGGGGACGGGCCGGGGGCGTCCAGGCCCGGCGGACCGACGACGGCTGGCAGGTGTACGGGCAGGCGGACCAGGTTCTCGACGGGCACAGCGCCGGGCTGCTCGTCGTCGCCGCGCACACCGGGGGGTTCGCCCGCTCCCGGGTGCTGCTGTTCCTCGTGCGCGGGGACGCCGCCGGTCTCACCCGGGCACGGCAGACCGCGCTGGACGCGACCCGCCCGCAGGGCCGCGTCCAACTGCGGCACGCCCCCGCGGAGTTGCTGGGCGACGAGGAGGCCGACGCCCTGCCCGCCCTCGCCCGGCTCGGCGGCACCGCCGCCGCCTGCCTCGCCGCCGAGGCGGTGGGCGCCGCCGCCCGGGTGCTGGAGCGGACGGTCGGGTACGTCGGGCAGCGCGAGCAGTTCGGCCGGCCGGTCGGCTCCTACCAGGCCGTCAAGCACCGGCTGGCCGACGCCTACGTCCAGGTCCAGGCGGCCCGCTCGGCGGCGTACTACGCGGCCTGGACCGCCGCGACCCCGGCCCCCGAGGAGACGGCCGGCGCTCTGGCCCTCGCCCAGGCGCTCGAAGCGCTGCGCCGGGCGGCCGCCGAGGGGATCCAGCTGCACGGCGGGATCGGGTTCACCTGGGAACACGAGGCCCACCTGTACTTCAAGCGCGCCGCGGGCGACGAGCTGCTGTTCGGGCCGGTGCACCGGCTGCGGGCGCACGCGGCCGACGTGGCACACGTCTTCGAGGAGGCCGGCACATGAGGGGTGCGCGTGTGGTGCAGAAGGTGTCGTCGACCAGGGGCTTCGCGCGGGTGGCGCCGCACGTGGTGCCCGCCCTCGACCGGGCCGTCCACCGGCTCACCGGAGGGCGGCTGCTGCTCAGCGCGCGGATGCTGCCCGGCGTGGTGCTGACCTCCACCGGGGCGAGGAGCGGGCTGCCCCGTCGTACGCCCCTGGCCTGCATGCCGGAGGACGGCGGGCGCCGCTGGATCCTCGTCGGGTCCAATTTCGGGCGGCCGGGGCACCCCGCCTGGAGCCACAACCTCCTCGCGCATCCCGACGCGGAGATCAGCTGGAAGGGCCGGGACGTCCCGGTCACGGCCCGGCTGCTGGCGGGGGAGGAGCGGGCGGCGGCGTGGCAGGCGCTGCTGGCGTTCTGGCCGCCGTACGCGGCCTACCAGGCGCGGGTGGAGCGGGAGATCCGGGTGTTCCGGCTCGTACCGAGCAAGTGACCGGCGAAAAGCGCGACAGGCGGTGGTTCACCTGGGTGAACCACCGCCTGCCAGACAGGATTTGGGTGCGCGAGGGGCCGCCGCCCGGCGTTACTTCGTCGGCTTCCGGCCGGTGACGCCGAGGTGCACCAACAGGGCGAGGTTCGGTTTCAGTTCGGCCTGCTTCACGCCCCAGGAGGAGAAGCCCTTCTGGTGTGAGGCGACCGCCGCGAGCATCGCGACCAGCGAACCGGCGACGGCCGCCGGGTTCACGTCCTTGTCGACCCGGCCCTTGGCCTGGAGCTCGGCGACGGCGTCCGCGAGGGAGTTGTTCACCGAGTTGAGGATCTTCATCCGGAGTTTGTAGAAGCGTTTGTCGCCCTCGGCGGCGCCGAGATCGACGACCCGGAGAATGGCGTCGTTCTTGCGCCAGAACTCCAGGAAGCCGTCGACGAGTTCCTGAGCCGTCTGCCAGCCGGCCTTGCCGGCCCAGGAGCGGCCCTCCAGGAGCTCTGTCAACGCGGCGCCCTCGGTCGCCATTTGCTCGGCGATCTCCAGGACGGCGCCCTCGACGTCCGGGAAGTACTGGTAGAAGGTCGCGGGCGAAGTGCCCGCCTTCCGGGCGACATCGATGACCTTGACGTCCCGGTACGGGGAGGAGCTGAGCATCTCGCTGAGGCAGTCGAGCAGCTTCTGCCGGGTCGCCTGCCCACGCCGGCCGGCCACGCGGCCGTCGACGGTACGCACTTGTCCTGTCATGCCGTCAGCTTACCGAGGCGTGATCGGGGCGCGATTCGGCCGACTGCAAATGGGGTGCGAGGGAGTACAGGGGCTGGTGTGCCTGGTCTGCGGGGTGCGGCAGTCGCGGTTACGTTGTCGGCATGGCCGAAAACAGGGCATCGGTGTACGGAGAGGGCGTCCCCTGCTGGGTGGACGCGCAGCTCCCGGACGTCGAGGCGGGCAAGCGGTTCTACGGTGAACTTTTCGGGTGGACCTTCGAGGACTGGTTCGGCTCCTTCGCGCAGGCGCTGAAGGACGGCGAACCCGTGGCCGCTCTGGTCCGCAAGGTGGACGGACGGCTGCCCAGCGTCTGGACGGTGTACTTCGCGACCCCTGACGCACCGGCCCTGGCCCGGCGCATCCGGGACGCGGGCGGACAGGTCGTCTCGGCGCCGGTGCCGGCCGGTGAGCTGGGCGTCACCGCGCTCGTCACCGACCCCGAGGGCGCCGTCTTCGCCCTGTGGCAGCCGGAGGACCACCCCGGCTTCGGCAAGCGGCACGAGCCGGGCACCTTCGCCTGGGTCGAGCTGTACGCCCGGGACACCGAGGCGGCCAACACCTTCTACGGCGACCTCTTCCGGGACGCCCTGTTCGGGCCGGACGCCGAGCCCGACTTCGGCCGGGCCGCCGTCACGGACGTCTTCTCCGAGGGGATGCCGCCCCACTTCCTCGTGCACTTCGCCGTCGAGGACGTACCGGCCGCCCTGGAGGACGTGCGGCGGCTCGGCGGCCGGGTCCAGGCCCCGCCTTTCGGGACCTCGTACGGAGAGGTCGCCGTCGTCACGGACAATCAGGGGGCGTCGTTCGCGCTGTTGCGCCGCTGAGCAGGCATTGTTTGGTCATCTTTTGATCACTTCCATGTCGAGACATCCCAATTGTCAGCGGGTTCGCCACCAGGGCTCCGGCCAGGAAGAATCAGGGTGCGTGCCGCCATGGCGGTGCGGTGGTGAGACGCTGCACGAAGGTCGCGTGGAACATGTGGCTTGGCGCGGCTCGTACGGGGAGGTGGCAGGCAGAGTGGTGGATCAGCTGACGCAGCACGATCCGCGGCGGATCGGGCCGTTCGAGGTGCTGGGACGGCTGGGTGCCGGCGGCATGGGGCTGGTCTATCTCGCGCGTTCGGCGTCCGGCCGGCGCGTGGCGATCAAGACCGTCCGGACGGAGCTGGCCGAGGACCAGCTGTTCCGGGTCCGCTTCACGCGTGAGGTGGAGGCGGCCCGTGCCGTCTCCGGCTTCTACACGGCCGCCGTCGTGGACGCCGACCCGCGCGCCGCCGTGCCCTGGCTGGCCACCGCCTACGTCCCCGCGCCCTCCCTCGAGGAGATAGTGAACGACTGCGGCCCGATGCCGGCCCAGGCGGTGCGCTGGCTGGCGGCGGGTGTGGCCGAGGCGCTCCAGTCCATCCATGGCGCCGGCCTGGTGCACCGCGACCTCAAGCCGTCGAACGTCCTCGTGGTGGAGGACGGCCCGCGGGTGATCGACTTCGGCATCGCGTCGGGTGTGTCGAACACGCGTTTGACGATGACGAACGTCGCCGTCGGCACCCCCGCCTACATGTCACCCGAGCAGGCCAAGGACTCCCGCAGCGTCACCGGCGCCAGCGACGTCTTCTCCCTGGGCTCGATGCTGGTCTTCGCCGCCACCGGACACCCGCCCTTCCACGGCGCCAACCCGGTCGAGACGGTCTTCATGCTGCTGCGCGAGGGCCCGGACCTCGAAGGGCTCCCGGACGAACTGCGTCCGCTGATCGAGTCCTGTATGCAGATGGACCCCACGGCCCGCCCCAACCCCGCCGACCTCCAGGCGCAGCTGGCCCCCCACCTCTTCGGCTCCGGCTCCGACGACAGCGGCACGGCCTCCGCGTGGCTGCCCGAGCGTGCCGTCGGCCTGATCGAGTCCCGCCGCAACGGCCGCCCGGCCGGCAAGCCCGCCCCGAGCACGGGCCGCAGCGGCGGCGGACGCCCCGGCCCCGCTCCGGCGCCGGGTCCCGCCCCCGTCCCGCCCCCGCCCGCGCACGACCCCGTCGTCCCGGCGCCCGTGCCCGCCGGTTCCGTGGCCGCCCCGGCCGGCGGCCCCGACACCGGCCCCGTCCGGCTGGCCGGCGCCCCGGTGCCCATCGGCCCGGGTCCGCGCGTCGCCGACGTGCGTGCCGCCGCCGTCGCGGCACCCCGCCCGGAAGCCGCCCTCGCCGCCTCCTGGTCCAAGCCACGCCCCGGCGTCAACGGCACCGACCCCGCCGTGGGCCCCGCCGTCGCCGCACCGGCCCCCGCCGCGCCGCCGGAGCAGGCCGGCGGCTGGCGGCCCTGGCGCTTCCGCATGTCCAACGACGTCTGGGGCACCCCCTCGGTCGCCGACGACCTGGTCTACGTCACCTCCTTCGAGGTGCACGCCCTGGACGTCGCCACCGGCCGCCGCCGCTTCAAGACCCGGGACGTCGCCTGGTCCATGGCGGTCGCGGAGGGCCGGATCCACGCCTCCGACGGGCCCACCCTGTTCGCCCTGGACGCCCGTGAGGGCGGCGACCTGTGGCGCCTGCAGACCGACGCCTGGGTCTACTCGCTCAAGGCCGGCCGCGGCACCGTCGTCACGGGCACCCGCGGTGGCGGCGTCCAGGGCTGGGAGGCGTCGAGCGGCCAGAAGCTCTGGGAGGTCACCGGCTGCCAGACCGACTTCGAGTCCCCCGAGGCCGGGCCCGCCCTGCACGACGGCACGGTCTACGTGTGGCAGGACGCCCGGCTGCGCGCCCTGGACGCCCGCACCGGCGACGAGCGCTGGTCGTACCCGATCGGCGACGCGGCCTCCTGCGGCGGTGTCCCGGTCCGGCTCACCCAGGCCGACGACGGTTACGTCTACGTCTGCGCCGGCACGCGTGTCCTCGCCCTGGACGTGGCCGCCGGGCACGTCAAGTGGCACTTCGAGGCCCCGGCCGTGTTCCTCTGCCCGCCCACCTTCGTCCCCGGCCCTGCCGTCACGGGTGGCGGCATCTACCTCGCCGACTACCTCGGCACGGTCTACGCCCTCGACGCCGCCGACGGCCGCGACCGCTGGCGCATCGCCACCGAGTCCCGCTCCTGCGTCGATCCCGTCCTGGTCGCCGCCGGCCATGTCCACGTGGGCAGCGGCAAGGGCCTCTACACCCTCGACGCGGTCACCGGCACGCCCAAGTGGCGCTTCCAGGCGGGCGGCGACATCGTGGGCGCCCCCTCGGTCGCCGAGGGCCGTATCCACTTCGGCTCCACCGACCACCTGCTCTACACCCTGAAGGCCGACGACGGCCGGCTCCGCTGGAAACTCGCCACCGGCGGCGAGATCACCGGCTCCCCGGTCGTGAAGGACGGGGTGGTGTACGCGTGCAGCAAGGACCGCTGTGTCTACGCGCTGGACGCGGAGAAGGGCACGGGCACGGCGCGCACCGCCTGACCCGGCCCGGGACGGCCGTCGCACCGGCGTGCGGAAGGGGCTCCGGACGGCGGCCGTCGCACGTGGGGAGCGGACCGTTCACCGCCTCCACCCCAGACGCTACGCCGGGCACGCTCCGGTCGCCACGCGGTGACATGACCGTGACAGTCGATCACTAGCGCCGCGGCACTAGGCTCTCGTCCATGCGGATACGGGGGCGCAGACTAAGGTTCACGGCGGTGCTGGTCCTGGTGGTACTGGCACTGACCGGTTTCTCGTCAGGCCGGGGCCGAGGCGGCAGCCACGGTCACGGCGGCGGAGGCGGCGGGTGCAGCAGTTCCAGCCAGGACCACGACAGTTCGAGGTCGTCCTCGTCGAGCGGCGGCTCGTACGGCTCCGGCGGATCGAGCGGCGGGTCCTACGGCTCCGGCGACGATGACCACGGAACCAGCGGCGGCAGCTCCTACACCCGCAGGCCGGACTACGGCTCCACGCCGACGTCCTCCTCCGGCTCCGGCGGCCGCAAGGCGCTGGAGGACGGCACGGCGCGGCTGGTGAGCTGCGCGACCCCCGCCCGGCCGTACGCGACCGTCGAAGTCAGCAACCCCAATGGCCGCAAGGCCGACTTCTCCGTCTCGGTCACCTTCGAGGACGCCCAGGGACTCACCGTCATCAGCCGGTACGGGGACGTCACGGTGCCCGCGAACGGCAGGGCCACCGTCGACGTCCGGGTGGGCGGCTCGGGCCTGGTGGACTCGGTCGACCACTGCGAGGCCGACCGTCAGGCCCTCGTCGACGACTGACGTGCGCCGCGGGCGACGGGACGTCAGTCCCGGAGCTCCGTGAGGAACTCGATCAGCGCCTCGTTCACCTCGGCGGGCCGCTCCTGCTGCGTCCAGTGGCCGCAGCCCGGCAGCACGAGCGGCTTGCGGCGCAGGCTGGGCATGAGGTCGGGCAGCCGCTCGATCAGTTCGGGCGTGCCCGGGAATCCCGGGACCAGGTCGCGGTCGCCGTACACGTACAGCGCGGGCGGGGAGACGACCGCGCCCTGCCAGGGGGCGGTCAGCTCCCAGTTGCGGTCCAGGTTGCGGTACCAGTTGAGGGCACCGGTGAAGCCCGGCTCGAAGCTCTCGGTCAGCAGGTCGAGGTCCGACTCGGTGAGCCACGCGGGCAGTACCTCGGGGTCCGGGGCGTCCGCGAGCCAGCCGCGCTCCGGGTCGACCAGGGCCTGCTCGGGCCGCCCGGCGCCCGGCGCGTCACCGGAGGTGGAGTACAGCAGTTTGCGCAGCGCCGTGCGGGTGTCGGCGCCGAGCTCGGCCTCGGCGGCCCCGGGCCGCTCGAAGTAGTTCCAGTAGAAGCGGCCCTCGAACCGCTCCCGCATGGTCTGAAGCGGGGGCCGGCTGCCGCGGAACGGCGGCGGCACGCTCAGCCCGGCCACCCCGCGCACCACGTCCGGGCGCAGCAGCGCGGTGTGCCAGGCCACCGGTGCGCCCCAGTCGTGACCGACGACGAACGCCCGCTCCTCGCCCAGCGCGTGGACCAGCCCGACCACGTCCCCCACCAGGTGGAGGATGCTGTAGGCGGCCACGTCCTCGGGGCGGTCGCTGCCGCCGTACCCGCGCTGGTCGGGCGCCACCACCCGGAACCCGGCCCCGGCCAGCGGTCCGAACTGGTGCCGCCAGGAGTGCCAGGACTCCGGGAAACCGTGCAGCAGCACCACGAGCGGGCCCTCGCCCTGCTCGGCGATGTGCAGTTGTATGCCATTGACGTCGATCATCCGATGCTCCACCACGCCCCGAGCATACGCGTGTAGAGGGCAACGACTTTTACTCGCGCAACCGGTACTGCCGGGACCTCCCGGCGAACAACCGGGCCTGCCGCTCACCCGCCGCGTTCCCGAGTGCGATCACATGGGGCGCCTGTGCGAAGCCCTGCGCCCGGCCCGCCTCACTCGCGGCCCACAGCGCCCGCACGGTGCCCTGCACGGCCTCGGTCGGATACCCGGCGAGGACGGTGGCGCAGGCGGTCGCCGCGGCCGGCGCCCCGCCCTCCGCGACGAGTTCCGACACCAGGCCGACCTCGTACGCCCGCCGGGCCGAGATCCGCTCCGCCGTGCCCATCAACGCCATCCGGGCGACCTCCCCGTACGGCATGCGCTGGGCCATGAGCACGGACTCGTAGGCGCTGACCATGCCGTACGTGGTGTGCGGGTCGAAGAACGTGGCGGTGGTGTCGGCGACGACGAACTCCGCCTCGCCGAGCAGGTAGAAGGCCCCTCCGCAGGCCATGCCGTGCACGGCGGCGACGACCGGCTTCCACAGGTCGTTCGCCTTCGGCCCGATGCCGAGCAGTGGATCGTCCTGCGCGTAGGGCGAGTTGGGCTGCGGAACGACGACGTCCCGGTCGATGCCGGTGCAGAAGGCGCGCTCTCCGGCCGCGGTGAGGACGATCGCCCGCACGGAGTCGTCGAAACGCAGCTCGCCCCATGTGGAGGCCAGTTCGTCGGCCATGGCGAGGTCGACGGCGTTGAGCCGTCCGGGCCGGTTCAGCGTCACGACGGCGACCCCGCTGTCCCGGTCGGCCCGCACGAGCACACTGCTCATGACCGCTCCGGAACCCACTGGGGGAGCCCGTCGTGGAAGACGGCCCGCACCCGCGTGCCGATGCGCAGCTTCTCCGCCGGGAAGGCGCCCAGGGGCTGTCCGGCTCCGGGGACCAGGTTGCCCACCAGCCGGATGCGGGGCGCCTCGTCCAGCTCGACGACGACCACGTTGTACGGCGCCTGCGCCGCGTAGTCGGGCAGCAGCGGCGGATGGGCGACGACGTACGACCAGACCCGGCCGCGGCCGGACACCGGCAGCCACTCGCTGTCGAAGGACCGGCAGTGCGGGCAGCAGGGCCGGGGCGGGAAGCGCAGCTCGCCGCAGGCGGCGCAGGCCTGGACGCGGAGTTCGCCCTGGGCGGCGTACTCCCAGAAGGGGGCGCCGTCGGTGTCGGGGACGGGACGCAGCATCGGTAGCTCCTCAACTCCTCAGCAGCAGGGCGGAGGTCGGGACCCCTTCACCCGCCGTGACCAGACAGACGGAGGCGCCCGGCACCTGCGCGGTACTGGTGCCGCGCAGCTGCCTGACCCCTTCGTTGATGAGGTTGAAGCCGTGGACGTAGGCCTCGGACAGCCCGCCCCCGCCGGTGTTCAGCGGCAGCAGCCCGCCGGTCTCCAGTGCCCCGCCCTCGGTGAACGCCCCGCCCTCGCCGCGCCCGCAGAAGCCGTAGCCCTCCAGGCTGAGCAGGACCAGGGGGGTGAAGGCGTCGTAGATCTGGGCGACGTCGATGTCCGCGGGGGTCAGGTCGGCGTGCTTCCACAGGTGCCGGGCGGCGGCCCAGGCGGGGCCCGTGAGGGGGTCGTCGTTCCAGTAGTTGACCATGCCGTGGTGCTGGGCGGGCAGCGACTGGGCGGCGGAATGGACGTACACGGGCCTGTGCCGGCAGTCGCGGGCGCGCTCGGCGGAGACCACCACACAGGCCAGCGCCCCGTCGGTCTCCAGGCAGTTGTCGAAGAGGCAGAGAGGCTCGCTGATCCAGCGGGAGGTCATGTACATCTCCCGGGTCAGCGGCCGGTCGTACATGATCGCGCCGGGGTTCTGGTTGGCCCGGTTGCGGCAGGCGAGGGCGACGTTGAACAGGTGGTCCCGGCTGGCGCCGTACTCGTGCAGGTAGCGGCGGGTGAGCATCGCGATCTCGTCGGCGGGGCGCAGCAGTCCGAAGGGCCGGGTCCACTGGGCCGGGGTCGGGAGCTGGACGGTGGTGTTGGTCCAGGGCCGGGGCCCGCTGCCCCGCTTGCGGGAGCGCCAGGCCACCCCGACGCTCGCCTGTCCGGCGGCGATGGCGGCGGCGAGATGGGCCACGGTGGCGCACGAACCGCCGCCCCCGAAGCCGACCTTGCTGAAGAACGTGAGGTCGCCGAAGCCGCACGCCTTCGCCAGCTCCACCTCGTCCGTCTCCTCCATGGTGTAGGAGGCGAGGGCGTCGACCTCGCCGGGCGCGATCCCGGCGTCGTCGAGGGCGGCCAGGACGGCACGGCAGGCGAGGGTGCGTTCGTCCTCCGGGAGCCGTTTGGCGAAGGGCGTCTGGCCGATGCCGACGAGAGCGGTGGCGTCCTTGAGGCCTCCCGATCCTGCTGCCATGCTGCGCGCACCTCCGGGGCCGAACGGTCGCTGACAGGCTGTCAGATTACCGATAATCTGACGGACAGTCAGCTCCTACGTCGTCGGGAGGCGCACTGTGCGAGCGGATACGGCATGGGAGAGCATTCCCGCCCTGGTCAGGGCGGCGGCCGAGCGGTACGCGGACACGGAAGCCGTCGTCGAGGGCCGGACCCGCATCACCTACGCGGAACTCGGCGCACGCGTGGAGCGCGCGGCGGCAGCCTGCCTGGCGACCGGCCTGGCACCGGGCGACCGGGTCGGCATCTGGGCCCCGAACTCGCTCGACTGGATCGTCGCCGCCCTGGGCGCGGTCTCGGCGGGGGCGGTGCTCGTCCCGCTCAACACCCGCTTCAAGGGCGCCGAGGCGGCGGACGTACTGCGCCGCAGCGGCGCCCGGCTGCTGTTCGTGACCGGCACGTTCCTCGGCACCTCGTACGTGGCGTCCCTGCGCAGGGCGGCCGGGGACGGCCCGGGCACCGGCCCCCTGCCCGGCCTGCCCGCCCTGCACCACGCGGTCGTCCTCTCGGACGACGCCCCGGCCGGCTTCCTCACCTGGAAGGACTTCCTGGCCGCAGGGGAGGGGGAGGGGGCGGCGGACGTACAGGAGCGGTCCGCTGCCGTACGGGACACCTGGCCCTCGGACATCATCTTCACCTCGGGCACGACCGGCCGCCCCAAGGGAGCGGTCATCACCCACGGCCAGACCCTGCGGGCCTACGACATCTGGGGCGAACTGGCGGGCCTCACCCGGGGCGACCGCTACCTGATCGTCAACCCCTTCTTCCACACCTTCGGTTACAAGGCCGGGGTGATCGCCTGCCTGATGCGGGGCGCGACGATGATCCCCCAGCCGGTGTCCGACGTGAACACGGTCCTGGCCAACATCGCCGCCGAGCGGGTCTCCGTCCTCCCCGGCCCCCCGACCCTCCTCCAGTCCCTCCTCGACCATCCCGCACGCGGCGCCCACGACCTCTCGTCCCTCCGCCTGGTCGTGACGGGAGCGGCGGTCGTACCGCTGCGCCTGGTGGAGCGCCTGCGCACCGAACTCGGCATCGGCACGGTCCTCACGGCGTACGGCCTCTCCGAGGCGAGCGGCGTCGTCACGATGTGCCGGCGCGGCGACGACCCGACGGTGATCGCGTCCACCTCGGGCCGGGCCATCCCGGGCACGCGGGTACGGGTCGCGGACCCTGAGGGCCTGCCCCTCCCACCCGGTCTGCCGGGCGAGGTCCTGGTCCGCGGCTTCAACGTCATGACCGGCTACCACGAGGACGATCGGGCCACCGCCGATGTGCTGTCCCCGGACGGCTGGCTGCACACCGGCGATGTCGGCGTGCTGGACGAGGCGGGCAACCTGCGCATCACCGACCGCCTCAAGGACATGTTCATCGTCGGCGGCTTCAACGCCTACCCCGCCGAGATAGAGCAGCTCCTGTGCCTCCACCCGGACGTGGCCGACGCGGCGGTGATCGGCGTACCCGACGCCCGCCTCGGAGAGGTCGGCCGGGCCTACGTCGTACGACGCCCCGGGGCCCTGCTGACCGCCGACGACCTGATCGCCTGGTCCCGCCGGGAGATGGCGAACTACAAGGTCCCCAGAAGCGTCGGGTTCGTCGCGGAACTGCCGCGCAATGCGAGCGGGAAGGTGGTGAAGGGCGCGCTGCGGGACGCGGTCACCGGCCGGGCGGCAGGGCCGGGGTCCCGGTGACCGACATCATCAGGGAGTACAGGGTGGTGTCGGCGGCGATGAACAGGCGGTTGCGGCGGGCGCCGCCGAAGCGGACGTTGGCGACGGTGCCGGGCACCAGGATGCGGCCGAGCAGCGTGCCGTCGGGGTCGTAGCAGTGCACGCCCCCGTCCATGGCGGCGGCCCACAGGCGCCCCTCGTCGTCGAACCGGATGTTGTCGAAGGTGCCGTGTGCGCACGCCGCGAACACCTCGCCGCCGGAGAGCGAGGTCCCGTCCTCGCCGACGTCGAAGACGCGGATGTGGTTGGCCAGGCTGTCGGACACGTACAGCCGCCGCTCGTCCGGCGAGAAGACCAGCCCGTTGGGCCCCTGGAAACCGTCCGCGACCAGCCGCACCTCGCCGCTCGCGGGGTCGGCGCGGTAGACGTTGCGGGCCCCGATCTCGCTCTCGGCGCGATGTCCCTCGTAGTCGGTGGCGATCCCGAACTCGGGGTCGGAGAACCACACCGACCCGTCCGACCTCACGACGGCGTCGTTCGGGCTGTTGAGCCGCTTGCCCCGGAACCGCTCGGCGATCACGGTGACCGAACCGTCGTGCTCGGTCCGGGTCACCCGCCGATTGCCCTGCTCACAGGTGATGAGACGGCCCTGGGTGTCCAGGGTGTTGCCGTTCGGGTACCCGGCGGGGGAGCGGTAGACGCCGACCGCCCCGGTGGTCTCGTCCCACCGCAGCAGCCGGTCGTCGGGGATGTCGCTCCACACGAGATACCGCCCCGCGGGCACGTACACCGGCCCCTCCGCCCACCGGCACCCCTCGTACAGCGTCTCCAGCCGCGAGTCCCCCGCCTGGCACCTGCCGGTCCGGAAACGCTCGTCGAGGGTCTCGTAGAGGTGGGGCTGCTCGCCGGGCATGGGGTCCGCCTTCGCTTCGGGAACCTGAACCGGGAACCACTATCGCGCGACGCCCCCCGGACGCGTCCCGGCGACACCAGTCGTCGACCGGAGCAGTTGGGCGGTCCTCAGGTTTGCCGACCCGGGCCCGGAGCCCAGCCGCATCTCCCGAACGCTCCAGCTCCCCCTCGTAGGCGGTTCGTGGCTGCCCATGCGCTCGGAGATTGTGCAGACATGGTGGACTCCCTCGCGTCGCCCTGTGATCGGTGTCTCCCACGGCTGACGTATCCGCCGCCCACAGGGCAAACTGGGCTGGTTGCTCAGGATGTCTAGGGGGACTGCATGGACGGTGTACCGAAGGGTGTGCCGCGCGTACCGGAGCAGCGGCGTCCCGACTCCACGCCGGAGACGACCGGGCCGGCCGGACCGGCGGAGGCCGCGGCGCTGCGTTTCGGGGTGCTCGGCCCCGTGCGCGCCTGGCGCGGCGACGAGCCCGTCAGCACCGGGTCCCCCCAGCAACGCGCGCTGCTCGCCGCCCTGCTGCTGCGCGAGGGCCGCACCGCCACGGCGGCGGAGCTGATCGACGCCCTGTGGGGCGAGGAACCGCCCTCCCAGGCACTGGCGGCGGTACGGACGTACGCCTCCCGCCTGCGCAAGGTGCTGGACCCGGGCGGCGAGGCCCGCCGGTCGGGCGGCACCGCCACCGCCGTCCTGGTCAGCGAGTCCGGTGGCTACGCGGTCCGCGACCTCGCCGAGGGCGCCCTGGACCTCACCGTCGCCCAGGACCTCGCGACCGAGGCGGAGAAGGCCCGCTCCGCGGGCGACCTCTGCCACGCCCGCACCACCCTGCGCCGCGCCCTCGCCCTGTGGGACGGGGAGACGCTGGCCGGTGTTCCCGGCCCCTACGCGGAGGCCCAGCGCGTCCGTCTGGAGGAGTGGCGGCTCCAACTGGTCGAATCCCGGTTGGACATGGACCTGGAGCAGGGCCGCCACGCCGAGGCCGTCTCCGAACTCACGGCCCTCACCGCCGCCCACCCCCTGCGCGAGCGGCTGCGCGAGCTCCTGATGCTGGCGCTCTACCGCAGCGGCCGCCAGGCCGAGGCACTCGCCGTGTACGCCGACACCCGGCGCCTGCTCGCCGACGAGCTCGGCGTGGACCCGCGCCCCGGCCTGAGCGAGTTGCAGCAGCGGATCCTCCAGGCCGACCCCTCGCTGGCGGAGCCCTCCTCCCCGGCGCCCGAGCCGGCTGCCGTCCCGGTCCGCCCGGCACAACTGCCCGCCACCGTCCCGGACTTCACCGGCCGATCGGCGTTCGTCCGCGAACTCGGCGACATCCTCTCCTCCTCGGAGGGGCGGGTCATGGCGGTCTCGGCCCTGGCCGGTATCGGCGGCGTCGGCAAGACGACCCTCGCGGTGCACGTGGCCCACCAGGCCCGCACGGCGTTCCCGGACGGGCAGCTGTACGTCGACCTCCAGGGTGCGGGCGCCCGGGCGGCGGAGCCGGAGACGGTCCTCGGCTCCTTCCTGCGCGCCCTCGGCACGGCCGACTCGGCGATCCCCGACTCCCTGGAGGAGCGCGCGGCCCTGTTCCGCTCGGTCCTGGCCGGACGCCGGGTACTGGTCCTGCTGGACAACGCCCGGGACGCCGCCCAGGTACGTCCCCTGCTGCCCGGCACGGACGGCTGCGCCGCACTGGTCACCTCCCGGGTGCGGATGGTGGACCTCGCGGGCGCCCACCTGATCGACCTCGACGTGATGTCCCCGGACGAGGCGCTGGCGCTGTTCACGAAGATCGTGGGCGAGGAGCGGGTGGCGTCCGAGCGGAAGGCCGCCCTTGACGTGGTGGCCGCCTGCGGTTTCCTGCCGCTGGCGATCCGCATCGCGGCCTCCCGCCTGGCGGCCCGCCGTACCTGGACGGTGTCGGTCCTCGCGGCGAAGCTCGCCGACGAACGCCGCCGCCTGGACGAACTCCAGGCCGGCGACCTGGCCGTCAAGGCCACCTTCGAACTCGGCTACGGCCAGCTGGAGCCCGCCCAGGCCCGCGCGTTCCGGCTGCTCGGTCTTGCGGACGGCCCCGACATCTCCCTCACCGCCGCCGCGGCGGTCCTGGACCTGCCGGCCGAGGAGACGGAGGACCTGCTGGAGTCCCTGGTGGACACCTCCCTCCTCGAATCGGCGGCCCCCGGCCGCTACCGCTTCCACGACCTGGTGCGGCTCTACGCGCGTGCCTGCGCGGAACGGGACGAACTGCCCCCGAGCGAACGGGGGGCGGCGCTGTCCCGGCTGCTGGACTTCTACCTGGCGTCGGCGGCGGGGGTGTACGCGATCGAGCGGCCGGGCGACCGGCTGGTGGATCATCTTCAGCCCACGTCGTATCCGGGGCTGCGGTTCGACGACCGGCACGCGGCGCAGGACTGGCTGTACGCGGAGGCCATGAGCCTCCTCGCCTGCGCACGGCAGTCAGCGGGGCAGCCGGAGAGCCTTCCCCGGGCCATCGACATGCTGTGGGCCGCGCACGACCTGTCCGAGTCGGGGGCCAACTCCCGGGAGTACGAGGCGACGGCCGAGACGCTCGTCGGAGCGGCCCGCTCACACGGCCTCGGACGGGCGGAGGCACGGGCCCTCATGACGCTCGTCAACGTCCACCACGTGAGCGGCCGTTTCGAGCGGGCCGAGGAGGAGGCGGAGCGGGCCATCCTGCTCGCGCAGGAGTCCGACGACCTGCTCCCCGTCTGCTGGGCCCGCAACGCGCGCGGCATCATCGCGCTGTACCAGAACCGGCACACCGACGGCGAGGAGCACCTCTCCCGGGCCATCGAGCACTTCCGGGCCCTGGGCGACCGCCCGGGCGAGGCCGCCGCGCTCTGCAACCTCTCCCGGATCCACCTCGCGACCGGACGGACCCAGAGCGCTGTCGCGCTGGCCCGGCAGGGCATCGACATCTATGACGGCCTGGGCAACTCGATGCGCGGGGCGAACGCCCGCTACGCCCTCGGCCTCGCTCTCACCCAGAGCGGCGAACTGGGCAAAGCGGCCGACCGGCTCCGGGAGGCGCTGGAGGTGTTCCGCGACAGCAGGCAGCGCCTCTGGGAGGGCATGAGCCTGTTCCGGCTGGCCGAGGTGGATCTCGCCGCCCGGCGTGCGGCGCTGGCCGCGGCGAATGCCGAGATGGCGCTCACGGTGCTGCGCGGGATCGGCGGGGAGTGGCGGCGGGGCAATGTCCTCACGGTCCTCGGGCGCGCGCTCAGCGGCATCGGCCAGACCGGCCGGGCCCAGGTCTGCTGGCAGGAAGCAGTCGGGATCTACGAGGAGTTGGGCTCGCCCGAGGCCGCCGAGGTGCGGGCGCTGCTGGCCCCGGTGCAGGCGGCCTGAGGGTTCGCCGGGGCGTTCATCATTCGTTTATCGCCTCCCGCCATGATGGACGCAGTCGATCCGTCGCGTCGGGGGGCAGACGGGTCGTCGCACGGGCCTCGCCCTGTTGTCCTGGGTGAGGCCCGGGTGGGCCCGCCCGGCCACCCTCGGGGGAGTGACCGGACGGGCCCGCCGACCTGACTGCCTGATCCATCCCAAGGGGAGTTGACGAACATGGGCGACGAGCTCAAGCCGCAGGACCTGCACGCCACGGACGAGCCGCTGGAGACCAAGGACCTGCACGCGACGGACGAGGGTGCCGTCAGGAAGCAGGACCTGCACGCCACGGACGAGCCGCTGGAGACCAAGGACCTGCACGCCACGTCGGAGCCTTTCAAGCCGACGAAGTAAGCCACCGGAACACGGGGTTCGGCCGCGGCGGCGCGGAGGGGGAGCCGTCGCGGCCGAGGTGTGTCCGGGGCTGTCCACAGGCCGCCGAGGCCTGCCGGGTGCGGAGAGGTGGCCGGGGCCCAGGCACTCCAGTACCGCATAGCTGACGCCCCGTCAGATCAGCGCTACCGTGAGCGCCATGGACACCCACGACAGCACCTTTCCGCTGATCATCTCCGTGGACGACCACACCGTGGAGCCCGCCGGCGTCTGGCAGGAGCGGCTTCCGGGGAAGTACCGGGACGTCGGGCCGCGGATCGTACGGGCCCCCGTGAAGGAGATGACCTTCCTCGGGGGGCGCTTCAAACCGGTCATGGGGCAGGCCGGGGACGACGGTCCCGTCGGGGACTGGTGGGTCTACGAGGACCTGCGGCGGCCGCTGACCCGGCTCGACACCGCCGTCGGCTACGGCAGGGACGAGATCCGGCTGGAGGTCATCACCTACGAGCAGATGCGCCCGGGTTCCTACGACGTCACCGCGCGGCTCGCCGACATGGACGTCAACCATGTCCAGTCCGCCCTGTGCTTCCCCACGTTCCCGCGCTTCTGCGGCCAGACCTTCACCGAGGCGAAGGACCACGAGCTGGGCCTGCTCTGCGTGCGGGCCTACAACGACTGGATGGTGGAGGAGTGGTGCGGCCCCGCCGCGCACGGGCGGCTGATACCCCTGCCCATCGTCCCCCTGTGGGACGCCGGGCTGGCCGCGGCGGAGGTCCGGCGCAACGCCGCCCGCGGCGTCCGCACCGTCGCCTTCTCCGAGATACCGCCCTTCCTCGGACTGCCGTCCATCCACACCGACGACTGGGACCCCTTCCTCGCGGCGTGCGACGAGACCGGCACGGTCGTCGCCATGCACATCGGCTCCAGCAGCCGCATGCCCTCCACCTCCGAGGACGCCCCGCCCGCGGTCGGCTCCACCATCACGTACGCCAACTGCTGCTTCTCCATGGTCGACTGGCTGATGAGCGGCAAGTTCGAGCGCTTCCCGAACCTCAAGGTCATGTACGCCGAGGGGCAGATCGGCTGGATCCCCTACATCCTGGAGCGGGCCGACGTGGTGTGGGAGGAGAACCGCGGCTGGGGCGGCGTCGCCGACAAGGTGCACCGGCCGCCGTCCGAACTCTTCGCCGAGCACGTGTACGGCTGCTTCTTCGACGACGCCTTCGGGCTGCGCAACATCGACTCCATCGGCGTCGGCAACGTCCTCTACGAGACCGACTACCCCCACTCCGACTCCACCTGGCCCAAGTCCCGCGAGGTCGGAGAGGCGCAGATGGGCCACCTGGCGCCCGAGGTGGTCGAGCGGATCGTGCGCGGCAACGCCATCGAGCTGCTCGGGCTGACGCCCGGGGGCCTGTGGCCGGGCGCCGGCGGTGGTGCGCGGTGAGCCTGCGGTACGGGATGCAGCTTCCCGTCCAGTCGCAGAGCACCCTGTACGCCGAGGGCTGGGAGGCGGCCGCCGGGCCGGAGGACCTGCTGGAGATCGCCCGCGCCGCCGACCGGGCCGGGTTCGACTACCTCGCGAGCTGCGACCACGTCGGCATCCCCCGCCGGCTCGCCGCCGCGATGAGCACCGTCTGGTACGACCCCGTCGCCACTCTCGCCTTCCTGGCCGCCGCCACCGAACGCGTCCGGCTGCTCAGCCACGTCGCGATCGTCGGACTGCGGCACCCCCTGCTCACCGCCAAGCAGTACGCGACCCTGGACCACCTGAGCGGAGGCCGGCTGGTCCTCGGGGTCGGCGCCGGGCACGTCCAGGAGGAGTTCGAGGCCCTGGGCGTCGACTTCCGCGGGCGCGGGGCCGTGCTGGACGAGTCGATCGACGCCCTGCGCGCCGCCCTCGGACCCGCCGAGTTCCCCGAGCACCGCGGCGAGCTGTACGCCTTCGAAGGTCTCGGGCAGCGGCCCCGGCCCGTCCAGGACCCCGTCCCCCTGTGGGTCGGCGGTTCCTCGCCCGCCGCCGTACGACGGGCCGCGCTCAAGGGCGACGGCTGGCTGCCGCAGGGCGATCCGAGGGACCGGCTGCCCGCGCAGATCGCCCGCATCAGGGAGTTGCGCGAGCGGGCCGGTGCGCGCGACCCGTTCACCGTGGGGGCCATCACCGAGCCGCTGTACGCCGGCACGCCCCGCTGGGAGGTGGGGCGCCGGACCCTCACGGGGGGTCCGCGGGAGCTCGCCGAGTCGCTGCGGGCGTACCGGGCGATGGGCGTGCACCAGATCCAGGTGCGGTTCCGCAGCCGGAGCCGCAGTGAACTCACCGACCAGATTGCGGCGTTCGGCGCCGAGGTCGCCCCCGAGCTGTGAGGAGACCCCATGGGCAAGCTCGACGGACGGGTCGTCATCGTCACCGGCGCCGCACGCGGCCAGGGCGAGCAGGAGGCCCGGCTGTTCGCGGCCGAGGGCGCCCGGGTGGTCCTCGCGGACGTCCTCGACGACCAGGGCGAGGCCCTCGCGAAGGAGATCGGCGCGCGGTACGTCCATCTCGACGTGGGCCGGGAGGACGACTGGGAGGCCGCCGTCACCGTCGCCAAGGACGCCTACGGCCACGTCGACGGGCTGGTCAACAACGCCGGCATCCTGCGCTTCAACTCCCTCCTCGACACCCCCCTCGACGAGTTCATGCAGGTCGTGCAGGTCAACCAGGTGGGCTGCCTGCTCGGCATCAAGGCGGTCGCCCCGGAGATGACCGACGGGGGCACGATCGTGAACACCGCCTCCTGCACGGGGCTGACCGGGATGGCCGCGGTGGGCTCCTACGCGGCGACCAAGCACGCCGTGGTCGGTCTGACCCGGGTCGCGGCCCTGGAGCTGGCGGGGCGCGGGATACGGGTCAACGCCGTCTGCCCGGGGGCGATCGACACGGCGATGGCCAACCCGGCCCGGCTCGACCCGGACGCCGATCCGGAGGGGACGGCGAAGGGCCTCGACCGGCTGTACCGCAAGCTCGTACCGCTGGGCAGGGCCGGCCGCCCCGAGGAGGTGGCCCGGCTCGCGCTGTTCCTGACCTCGCAGGACTCCTCGTACATCACGGGGCAGCCGTTCGTGATCGACGGCGGGTGGCTGGCCGGGGTCAATGTCATCTGACGCCCCATCAGCTATTGACGCCCTCAGGGGCCGGTGGAACAGTCGGAGCCATAATCTGACGTACCGTCAGAATCGACCGTGGGGCGGTGAACCTCCTTGGAATTCGGCATCTTCGTTCAGGGATATGTCGGCAAACGGGCCGAGACCGACCCGCTCGCCGAGCACAAGGCGCTGATGGAGGAGACCGAGTACGTCATCCAGGCGGACAAGTCCGGCTTCAAGTACGCCTGGGCCTCCGAGCACCACTTCCTGGACGAGTACTCGCACCTCTCCGCCAACGACGTCTTCCTCGGCTACCTGGCGCACGCGACCGAGCGGATCCACCTGGGCTCGGGCATCTTCAACCCGCTCGCCCCGGTCAACCACCCGGTGAAGGTCGCCGAGAAGGTCGCCATGCTCGACCACCTCACCGGCAACCGCTTCGAGTTCGGCAGCGGCCGGGGCGCCGGATCCCACGAGATCCTCGGGTTCATGCCGGGGGTGACCGACATGAACCACACCAAGGAACTCTGGGAGGAGACCATCGCCGAGTTCCCCAGGATGTGGCTCCAGGACGAGTACCAGGGCTTCCAGGGCAAGCACTGGTCGCTGCCGCCGCGGAAGGTCCTGCCCAAGCCGTACGGCGGTTCCCACCCGGCGATGTGGTACGCGGCCGGGTCGCCGCCGTCGTACGCCATGGCCGCGAGGAAGGGCCTCGGCGTGCTCGGCTTCAGCGTGCAGAAGGTCTCCGACATGGAGTGGGTGCTGGAGCAGTACAAGACGGCGATCGTGGACGCGGAGCCCGTCGGGGACTTCGTCAACGACAACGTGATGGTGACGACGACCGCGATCTGTGCGCCGACCCATGCTGAGGCCGTGCGGATCGCGGCGAGCGGGGGGCTGCACTATCTTCCCTCGCTGGTCTTCCGGTACCACGACACGTTTCCCCGGCCCGAGGGGTTCCCGGTGTGGCCGGAGACGTTGCCGGAGTACACCGAGGAGTTCGTGGAGGTGCTGATCGAGGAGGAGCTGCTGATCTGCGGGGACCCGGACGAGGTGCTGCGGCAGTGCGAGCGGTGGGAGCGGGCCGGGGCGGACCAGTTGAGTTTCGGGTTGCCGGTGGGAGTGCCGAAGGAGGAGACGCTGCAGACGATCCGGTTGGTCGGGGAGTACGTGATTCCCAAGATCGATACGGATCCCGTGCACCGGACTTCGCGGTTCCGCCGGGGTGGTTGAGCGTTCGTCGGCGGGTGCGGGTCCGTGGGGGGGCTGTTCGCGCCCACGCGGCGGAGCCGTACAGGGACACAGCCCCGCGCCCCTCAAGGCGACGTACTCAGAGGAGTTGAGTGGTCATGCTCGATCATGTGATCAAAGGGGCGACCGTCGTGGACGGGACCGGTGCGCCCGGCCGTACCGCCGACGTCGGCATACGAGACGGCCGGATCGCCGTCATGGGTCGTGTCACCCAGGAATCCCGCACCACCGAGGACGCCACCGGTCTCGTCCTCGCGCCCGGCTTCGTCGACCCCCACACCCACTACGACGCCCAGCTCTTCTGGGATCCGTACGCCACGCCCTCGCTCAACCACGGTGTCACCACCGTCGTCGGCGGCAACTGCGGGTTCACGCTCGCGCCGCTGCATCCCGGGCGGCCCGAGGACGCCGACTACACGCGGCGGATGATGTCCCGGGTCGAGGGCATGGCGCTGGTGGCGCTGGAGCAGGGGGCGCCGTGGAGCTGGCACTCCTTCGGTGAGTACCTGGACGCCCTGGAGGGGCGGATCGCCGTCAACGCCGGGTTCATGGTGGGGCACTGCGCGCTGCGGCGGTACGTGATGGGGCCCGAGGCCGTGGGCGGGCAGCCGAGCCAGGAGCAGCTCGCCGCGATGGTGCGGTTGCTGCGGGAGGCCATGGACGACGGGGCGTGGGGGCTGTCCACCACCCAGTCGACCAGCCACTCCGACGGCGACGGACAGCCGGTCGCCTCCCGGCACGCCCAGCCGGCCGAACTGCTGGCGCTGTCGCGGGCCGTCGGGGAGTGCGAGGGCACGCAGATCGAGGCGATCGTCGCCGGCTGTCTGGATCAGTTCAGCGACGCGGAGATCGATCTGTTCGTGGAGATGAGCGCGGTGGCGGGGCGGCCGCTGAACTGGAACGTGCTGACGATCGACGCGGCCGTTCCCGAGCGGGTGCCCCGGCAGTTGCTCGCGAGCGAGCAGGCGCGGAAGGCGGGCGGCAGGGTCGTGGCGCTGACCATGCCGATCCTCACGCCGATGAACATGTCACTGGGGACCTTCTGCGCGCTCAATCTGATTCCCGGCTGGGGGCCGGTGCTCGGGCTGCCCGTGCCGGAGCGCATCGAGCGGCTGCGGGACCCGGACGTGCGGGCCGAACTGCTGCGCCGCGCCAACTCCAAGGAGGCCGGGGTCTTCCGGCGGCTCGCGAACTTCGGGCGGTACGTCGTCGGAGACACCTACAGCGAGGCGAACGCCGGGCTGACCGGGCGCGTGGTGGGGGACATCGCCGAGGAGCGCGGGCAGGAGCCCTTCGCGTGCCTGGTGGAGATCTGCTCCCACGACGACCTGCGCACGGTGCTGTGGCCGATGCCGGCCGACAACGACCCGGCGTCCTGGGCGCTGCGCGCGGAGACCTGGCAGCACGAGGACGTGCTGCTCGGCGGGTCCGACGCGGGCGCCCACCTGGACCGGATGTGCGGGGCGCCGTACACGACCCGGTTCCTCGGGGACTGCCTGCGGGGGCGGAGGCTGGTCGGTCTGGAGCAGGCCGTGAAGATGCTGACCGACGACCCGGCCCGGCTCTTCGGGCTGCGGGAGCGGGGCCGGATCGAGCAGGGCTGGCACGCGGACCTCGTACTGCTCGATCCGGAGCGGATCGACGCGGGCCCGGCCACCCTGGTGCACGACCTGCCGGGCGGCAGCCCGCGGCTGGACTCCCGGGCGCGGGGCGTGCGGGCCGTATGGGTCAACGGGGTCGAGGCGATCCGGGACGACGTGGTGAGCGGGGCGGTGCCGGGACGGGTGCTCCGCTCGGGGCGGGACACGCAGACGGTGAGTACGAGGTGACGGCACGGCAGCCGTTGTTCGTCGGCGGCTCCTGGGTGGAGCCGGACGGCGGGCACTACGAGGTGATCGACCCGGCGACCGAGCGGACCGTCGGGTGGGCGCCGGAGGCGTCGCGGGATCAGGTGCGGGCGGCCTGCGCCGCGGCCCGCGAGGCCTTCGGGCCCTGGTCGCGCACGGCGCCGGAGGAGCGGGCCGCGGTGCTCGCCCGGGCGGCGGGGCTCATCGCCGCCCGGCTGAAGGAGCACGCGGAGCTGGCCGGGGCCGAGACCGGAGCGACCCTGCGCACCGCACGCGCCATGCAGGTCGGGGTCGCCGCCGCCCGCTTCCGGCGCTATGCGCGGGTGGAGCCCGCCGAGTGGGCGGTCCCCCCGCAGATCAACGAGGCCGGGCCGATGGGGAAGGCGGGTGTGATGGGCGCCCTGGCCGTCCGGCAGCCCGTCGGGGTCGTCACCTGCATCACCTCGTACAACAACCCCTGGGCCAACCCGGCCGGGAAGGTCGCCCCCGCCCTGGCCATGGGCAACACGGTCGTGGTGAAGCCGGCTCCGCAGGATCCGCTGTCGGTCTACCGGATGGCCGAGGCGCTGGAGGCGGCCGGCGTGCCTCCGGGTGTGGTGAACGTGGTCAGCGGCGCGCGTACGGAGGTCGGCGAGGCCGCCGTCGCCTCGCCGGACGTCGACATGGTGAGCTTCACCGGCTCCACGGCGGTCGGACGGAGCATCGCCGAGGTGTGCGGGCGGGGCATGAAGCGGCAGTTGATGGAGCTGGGCGGAAAGGGCGCCGCGCTCGTCTTCGACGACGCCGACCTCGCCTCGGCCGTGGCCGGGATCGGCACCACCTTCTCCTTCTACAGCGGACAGATCTGCACGGCACCGACGCGGGTACTGGCCCAGCGCGGGACGTACGACCGGCTGGTGGAGCGACTGGCGGCCTGTGCGCAGCGGTTGAAAGTCGGGGATCCGCGGGAGCCGGACACCGTCGTCGGGCCGGTGATCTCGGCGGCGCACCGCGACCGTGTGGAGGCGTACGTCGAACTGGGCCGCAAGGAGGGGGCGGTGCTGGTGACGGGCGGGCAACGCCCCGACCTGCCGACCGGCTTCTACGTCGCCCCGACGCTCCTGGCCGACTGCGGCAGCGACATGCGCGTGGCCCGTGAGGAGATCTTCGGGCCGGTGGTGGTCGTCATCCCCTTCGACGACGAGGAGGAGGGCATCGCGCTGGCCGATGACACCGACTACGGGCTGATCGACTACGTCTGGTCGGGCGATGTGGCCCGGGCCTTCCGGGTGGCCCGGCGGCTGCGGGCCGGCGGGGTCGGGATCAACACGGTCGGGCGGAACATGGAGGCGCCCTTCGGCGGTTTCAAGCAGAGCGGTGTGGGCCGGGACGTCGGCTCGTACGCCCTGCACGCCTACAGCGAGGTGCAGTCGATCGTGTGGCCGGGCTGAGACCTCTCAGGCGTCCAGGTCCACCCGCACGGTCAGCAGGTTCGTCCCGAGGGCCCGCACCCCCAGGCTGTTGACCCGGGGCAGACCCCGCAGCCGTGCCACCGGATCGTCCTGCGGCATCGGATGCGCCGTGCCCTCGTGCCACCGGCCGCGGATCCGCACCCGCACCCGCGGATCGGCCTTGATGTTGCGCACGTACTGCGACCGTTCGCCGAACTCCGACACCAGCCAGAAGGAGCCGCCGACGAGGCGCCCGCCCACCGGTGTGCGGCGGGGCAGCCCGGAGACGCGGCCCGTCGTCTCCAGGACCGTCTGGAAGGGGAGGCGGCGCAGGATCGGGTTGAGACGGCGCTGGAAGGCCGTCGTCGCGCGGAACCTCAGGTCGGTGCGGCGGGACATCGTCGGCGGGTCTCCTTCGCACGAAGCTCACACGGATTGTGCAACGCGGCCTGCTTCAATGATCCCCCACGCGGCAACGAGGAGAGCGGGTGGCTGCGGATGCGGATCGTGACCTGGAACCTGTGGTGGCGCTTCGGGCCGTGGCAGACGCGGCAGAAGGCGATTCTCACGGCCCTGCGGGAGCTGCGGCCCGACGTCGTCGGACTGCAGGAGGTGTGGGCGGCCGACGGCGAGAACCTCGCCGAGTGGCTCGCGGGTGAGCTGGGCCTGCACTGGGCCTGGGGCGCCTCGCCCGCTCCGGAGCGCTGGCAGCGGCGGATCGGGGACCCCACGGTCGGTATAGGCAACGCCGTGCTGAGCAGATGGCCGGTCGTCGACCAGGACGTGCTGGCGCTGCCCGCCCCGGCCGAAGCGGACGACGGCCGCCTCGCCCTCTACGCCCGCCTGGCCGCCCCCGGCCACGAAGTGCCCTTCTTCACCGCCCACTTCAGCTCCGTCCTGCACGGCTCGGCGATCCGCTGCGGGCAGGCCGCCGCGCTCGCCGGGTTCGTCGCCCGGCACGTCGGCGACACCCCGTTCCCGCCCGTGGTCACCGGCGACCTCAACGCCTGGCCCGACTCCGACGAGGTCCGCCTCCTCGGCGGCTGCAAGACCGCCCCGGCCGTGCCGGGGCAGGTCCTCCTCGACGCCTGGGAGTACGCCGACCCGGCCGCCCCCTCCGCCACCTGGGACACGGCCAACCCGTACGTGGCACGCACGCTGGAGCCCAGCGTGCGCATCGACTACATCCACGTGGGCCCGCCGGGCCCCGGCGGACTCGGCCACGTACGGTCCGTCCGGCGGGCCTGCGACGCCCCGGTCGACGGGGTGTGGCCCTCCGACCACGCGGCGGTCGTCGCCGACCTGGCGGGCACCGACTAGTCGCGCCCCAGGAAGACCGGGTTGGTGAACGCCGCCAGCGGCCCGGGCAGTGGTCCCGCGGCCGCCTCGTGCCGCAGTTCGGCCCGTACGTACGCCGCGTACGACGGTGTCGTCCGCCACTCGACCACGCCGGAGCCGGAGACCGGCAGCGGTGCGCTGGTGTGCAGGACGCCCTGGTCGGTGACGAAGCGGACCGTGCAGCGCGGGGCGCCGGTGACCTCCAGGCGGACGGTGACCGGGGTGTCGCGGCCGACGGCGAGCCGCTCGCCGATGCCGGCGTGCTCGCCGCGTCCGCCGGTCGCCCGCAGCGACAGCGCGACCCTCGCGGACTCCGCGACGTAGGACCGCCCCGCCCGGATGCCCTCCAGGATCGCCTCCCGGGTGAGGTCGTCGGCCAGGACGACCGTCTGGGGGCTGCCCACCGCGTCCGGGGAGCGGTGGGCGTCGCTGCTGCCCATCGCCGGGAGCCAGCCGCGCCCGTCCCGCACCGCCGCCACGAGCATGCCGTCCCAGTCGGCCAGCGCCACCTCGTCGTCGGGCGTGTAGGGGCCGTTCCACACCTCGACGGCGTCCGCCTCGGCGAAGCCGAACTTCCAGTTGCAGCCCACGCAGGTGGCGTGCGGGTGGGCCGGGACGACCAGGCCGCCGGCCCGGCGGATCTGCCGCGCGAACCGGCCGAAGCGGTTGTCGCGGGCCCGGTAGCGCCAGTCGACGAAGGTGCCCGGGTCGGTGCCCAGCGCCACCACGTGGCCGTTGCGCGTGGTGATCTCCTCGCCCAGCATGACCAGCAGGTCGTCCCCGGCCACGTCGGACCAGTGGGCGTGCGCCGCGTGCGTGTTGTGCTCGGAGGAGTTGATGAAGTCCAGGCCGGCGGCCCTGGCCAGGCCGCCGATCTCGGCGGGGGTGCGGCGGCCGTCGGAGTGCCAGGAGTGCAGATGGCAGTCGCCCCGGTACCAGGCCCGCCCCCGGCCCTTCGCCCGCTGCGGCGGATACACCGGCCGGGCGGCCTCGCCCGGCTCCCCGTAGGCCAGCGTGATCGTGATCTCGTACGACAGGCCCTGCGGGGCGACGGTGTACGGGCCGAGCGCGATGTGCCAGGTGCCCTCGCGCACCGGACCCGGGACGTAGCCGGGCGTCGCGTCGTCCGCCCGTACGAAGAACTCCGTGCGCGCCCCGCCCGACCAGCCCCGGAAGCCCCGGCCGCCCGGCTCGGTGCCGCGCTCGTCGAAGACGCCGATGTCGAGGGCGTTGCCCGCGGTGCCGGCCGGGACGGACGGCCGGTCGTAGGTGTAGGCGACCTTCAGCTCGCGGACCCCGGCCGGGACCTCGACGGGCACGTACACGAAGTCCGGGGAGCCGGGCGGCAGCGTGCCGCGCACGGTCCTGCTCTCCTGGTCCCCGTCGCCCGCTGAAGCGAAGCTCACGCTTCCCAAGGTAAGCGCGGCCGCCGCTCCCGTCACGAACAGGGCGCGCCGGCCGAGCCCGCCGTGGCTGTCCTCGCACATGCTGCTGCTCCCCAGGTGTCGTCGGTGACGTGGCACGGTTGGTGCGGGGTGGTGCGTGTGCACCCTTGTAGTCAGCCGTGAACAGGCGTGCAAGACAGGGGAATTGGACGGTGGCCATCAGGGAGCCGTGGTGGAGGTTCCGGCTGTCGGTCGTCCGGCGCCCACTCCGGTCAGGTGAAGGTCCGACCGGTCGGTATCGACATTCGGGCCGCCTCCGGGTACAGATACGTCATGCGCATCGCCGTGACGATCTTCCTCACCGACGAGACGATCACCCCGACCCGGCTCGCCCGGGAGCTGGAGGAGCGCGGTTTCGCCGGGCTGTACCTGCCCGAGCACACCCACATCCCGGTCGAGCGGACCACCCCGTACCCGGCGGGCGGTGAGCTGCCGCCCGAGTACGGCCGTACCCTCGACCCGTTCGTGGCGCTCGGCCAGGCCGCCGCCGTCACCGGGCGGCTCGGGCTCGGCACGGGCATCACGCTCGTCGCGCAGCACGACCCGATCGGCCTGGCCAAGCAGGTCGCGACCCTCGACCACCTCTCCGGCGGCCGGTTCACCCTCGGGGTCGGCTTCGGCTGGAACGTCGAGGAGGCCGCCGACCACGGCGTGCGCTGGAGCACCCGGCGCGAGCTGGTCCGGGACCGGATGGCGCTGATGCGGGCCCTGTGGTCGCGGGAACCGGTCGGCTACGAGGGGGAGTTCGGCGGCGTCCGGGCCAGTCACGCGTTCCCGAAGCCCGTGCGCGAGCCGCGCGGCCCGGTCACCGGCCCGCGCACGCTCGTCGGCGGGGCCGCCGGACCCAGGCTGTTCGCCCACATCAGCGAGTACGCCGACGGCTGGCTGCCGATCGGCGGCCGGGGCCTGGGCGAGGCCCTGCCGCTCCTGCGCACCGTCTGGGCCGACGCCGGCCGTGACCCCGGGGCCCTCCAGGTCGTCCCCTACGCCGTCCACCCCACCGCGGGCAAGCTCGCCCACTACGCCGACCTCGGCATCGAGGAGGTCGTGGCGCAGCTGCCCCCGGCGGGGGAGGCGGAGGTGCTGAAGGCCCTGGACGGCCTCGCCGACCTCCTCTGACAACTCCCCTGCGTGTCAGTCTGTTTGGTGCCCCCTACTAAACTGCGGGTCAACAACCGGGCCGGGAGCACACCGGTGCGCGGCTGACCACCGCGCGCGAAACGGTGTGAGGGTTCGGCTCACTGATTCCCCGGGGGAGAGTGTCTTGAGGCTTGTCTGGTTTTCCTGGCTCCTGCGTCACTTCACGGAGTACGGCTACAGCCAGGGGCTGCTGCGCGCCGCGATCGGCACGACGGCCGTGCTGGTGACCGCCGCGCTGGCCTGGTTCACCCTGCACCGCAACCGGCCGGCCGCGATAGCCGCCGCGGGTCTCACCTCGGCCGTCGGCATCGGGTGGCTGGCCTTTCACTGACGGGGCTTCCCCGAGCCTGATCAGCGCACTCGTATGCTCGGAGGATGACGACTCCCGCGACCTCCGGAACCGGCCCCACCGAGAACTCCATGCGTCGCGCCCTGAAACGGGCCAGGGACGGCGTCTCGCTCGACGTCGCCGAGGCGGCGGTGCTGCTCCAGGCCCGGGGGGAGCAGCTGGAGGACCTGTCGGCCTCGGCCGCCCGGGTGCGGGACGCGGGCCTCGAGGCGGCCGGGCGGCCCGGAGTCATCACGTACTCCAAGTCCGTCTTCATCCCGCTGACGCGGCTGTGCCGGGACAAGTGCCACTACTGCACGTTCGTCACCGTCCCGGGCAAGCTGCGCCGCGAGGGCCACGGGATGTTCATGTCGCCCGACGAGGTGCTGGACATCGCCCGCAAGGGCGCGGCCCTCGGCTGCAAGGAAGCCCTCATCACCCTCGGCGACAAGCCCGAGGACCGCTGGCCGGAGGCGCGCGAGTGGCTCGACGCGCACGGCTACGACGACACCCTCGCCTACGTCCGGGCCGTCTCCATCCGGATCCTGGAGGAGACGGGCCTGCTGCCCCATCTCAACCCGGGTGTCATGAGCTGGACCGACTTCCAGCGCCTCAAGCCGGTCGCGCCCAGCATGGGCATGATGCTGGAGACCACCGCGACCCGCCTCTGGTCGGAGCCGGGCGGCCCGCACCACGGCTCTCCCGACAAGGAACCGGCCGTCCGCCTGCGGGTCCTGGAGGACGCCGGGCGTTCGTCCGTCCCCTTCACCTCCGGAGTCCTCATAGGCATCGGCGAGACCTACGAGGAGCGCGCCGAGTCGCTGTTCGCGCTGCGGAAGGTCTCCCGGGCCTACCACGGCGTGCAGGAACTGATCATCCAGAACTTCCGCGCCAAGCCGGACACCGCGATGCGCGGCATGCCCGACGCCGAACTCGACGAACTGGTCGCCACGGTGGCCGTCGCCCGGCTCCTCATGGGCCCGAGCGGCAACATCCAGGCCCCGCCCAACCTCGTCGACGACGAGTACGAGCGGCTGATCCGCGCCGGCATCGACGACTGGGGCGGCGTCTCCCCGCTCACCATCGACCACGTCAACCCCGAGCGCCCCTGGCCGCAGATCGAGCAGCTCGCCGAGAAGTCCCGGGCGGCCGGGTTCGAACTGCGTGAACGGCTGTGCGTGTACCCGGAGTTCGTGCGGCGCGGCGAGCCCTGGCTGGACCCGCGGCTGCGCCCGCACGTGGCCGCGCTGGCCGACCCCGAGACCGGCCTGGCCCGGCCCGAGGCCCTCCCGCGGGGCCTGCCGTGGCAGGAGCCGGAGGAGGTCTTCACGGCGTCCGGCCGCACCGACCTGCACAGCTCCATCGACACCGAGGGCCGTACGTCGGACCGCCGGGACGACTTCGACGAGGTGTACGGCGACTGGGGCGCCCTGCGCGAGGCCGCCGCCCCGGGCATGGCCCCCGAGCGCATCGACACCGACGTACGCGAGGCCCTGCGCACGGCCGCCGACGATCCGACGAAGCTCACCGACGACGAGGCCCTGGCCCTGCTGCACGCGGACGGCCCGGCGCTGGACGCCCTCGCCCGGGTCGCCGACGACGTGCGGAAGTCCGCCGTGGGCGACGACGTCACCTACATCGTCACGCGCAACATCAACTTCACCAACGTCTGCTACACCGGCTGCCGTTTCTGCGCCTTCGCCCAGCGCCGCACGGACGCCGACGCCTACACCCTCTCCCTCGACCAGGTCGCCGACCGGGCCCAGCAGGCCTGGGACGTGGGCGCGGTGGAGGTGTGCATGCAGGGCGGCATCCACCCGGACCTGCCCGGCACGGCGTACTTCGACATCGCGCGGGCCGTGAAGGAACGCGTCCCCGGCATGCACGTGCACGCCTTCTCGCCGATGGAGGTCGTCAACGGCGCGACCCGCACCGGCATGTCGATCCGCGAGTGGCTGACCGCCGCCAGGGAGGCGGGCCTGGACACCATCCCGGGCACGGCCGCCGAGATCCTCGACGACGAGGTCCGCTGGATCCTCACCAAGGGCAAGCTCCCCGCGGCCGACTGGATCGACGTCGTCACGACGGCCCACGAGCTGGGCATCCGCTCGTCCTCGACGATGATGTACGGCCACGTCGACCAGCCGCGGCACTGGCTCGGGCACCTGCGCACCCTCGCGGGCATCCAGCAGCGCACCGGCGGCTTCACGGAGTTCGTGACGCTGCCGTTCGTGCACACCAACGCGCCGGTCTACCTCGCCGGGATCGCCCGTCCGGGCCCGACCATGCGGGACAACCGCGCGGTGACGGCCATGGCCCGGCTGCTGCTGCACCCGTACATCCCCAACATCCAGACCAGCTGGGTGAAGCTCGGCACCGAGGGCGCCGCCGAGATGCTCCGCTCGGGCGCGAACGACCTCGGCGGGACGCTCATGGAGGAGACGATCTCCCGCATGGCGGGCTCGTCGTACGGCTCGTACAAGTCGGTGAAGGACCTGATCGCCGTGGCGGACGCCGCGGGCCGTCCGGCCCGGCCCCGGAACACCCTCTACGGCGAGGTCCCCGAGGAGCGGCAGCGGGCGGCGACGGCGTCGGACGGGCATCTGCCGGAGCTGCTGCCGGTGCTCGACTGACCGGTGCGCGTCCGGCCGGTGCGCGTCCGGCCGGTGGCCTACTGGCTCCCGGCGTCCGCCGGCTCGTGCGCCGTCAGGGTGCGGCCGGCCGTGGTGCCGGGGGCCGTCGGGGGCGGCGCGGGCCTGCCCCGGCCCAGCAGGAGCAGCAGCAGGCCGAGGGAGCAGGCGATCGCCGGCCAGTAGACGTACCGGTAGTCCGTCGCGGGCATGATCGGCAGATAGCCGAGGATGTAGGCCGCCGAGCTGACGCCCAGCGCCCGGACGGGCATCGCGAACACGCCCCGGCCGGGACGGATCGTCAGCACCAGCGCGACGGCGAGCCAGAACCAGCCGCGGAACAGCCACGGCAGGTCCTGTGCCGTGCCCTTGACGTACGTGGCGAGCATCTCCTCCAGACGCGGGTGCGCCACCTCGACGCCCAGGTCGTTGCGGGTGATCCCCGCCTTGTACGGGTAGTCGGTCTCGAACAGCAGGGTCGTGAAGAGCAGCAGCCGGTACTGGAGGTACTGCGGCACGTGCCCGCTCATCTCCCGCAGCCACAGGGACGTGATCTCGCCCGAGTCGCCGCGCAGCCCGTCCGCCGGTCGGCGGTAGCAGGCCCAGTAGGCGTCGGAGAGGGCGCCGGCGCGTTCGCACTCCCGCGCGGAGGCCACGAGCCGGTCCCGCAGGGCGGGTGACACCTCCGCCGAGCGCAGTTCGTCCACGGTCAGCACGTGGACGAGGTCGTCGAGCATGATCTGCGCGCCCTGCTTGGTCTGCAGCGGCGCGGCGAACAGGGAGATGGCGGCGGCGGGGACGACGAGCGCGGCCGCGAGGGCCGCCGTGCACGTCACCCACGTACGGCGTTGGGGGGCGCCCCACAGCGCGAGGACCAGCATGACGAAGACGGGGATCGCGGCGAGGAAGGCGTTCTTGCGCACCAGCATGGCGTAGGCGAGGAACAGCACGCCGAGCCCGAGCAGGCCCCAGCGCACGGCGCTCCGGGGGTCGCGGTCCCGCAGCAGCAGGCCGGTGAAGGCGACCGCGCAGGCGGCGAGCAGGGCGAACGCCGCGTGCACGTCCTTCCACACCACCCCGACGAAGGTCAGGACGTACGGCAGCAGCCCGAGACCGAGCACGGCGAGCGAACCGCCCCGGCTCGCGGTCAGCCGCCACACGCAGCGGGCCAGTACCCACAGCGCCGCCCAGAAGACGAAGGACTGCAGGACCAGCATGGACGTGATCGAGCCGGTCACCGCGATGAGGGCCCGCCACACCAGGGCGAGCACGGGCGGGTGCCAGTCGGTCAGCGGTGTCATGCCCCGGGCCTGCCGTAACTGGTCGAGGCTGTCGGGACTCAGATATCCGGGGGCGAAGACGAGGACCGTGGCCGGCCAGCAGACCGCGGCGACGGCGGCCAGCCCCCAGGTCCAGTGCTGCCGCTCTCGCCGCATCCATCCCGTTTGTCCCATATTCCGGATGTTAAGGGTTCGGTCGGGGCCGGCCGGCCGGGGGGCGACGAAGACGAAGCGCCGGTAGGCGTAGAAGCGGAACAGGGTCGCGAGGACCCAGCCGGTGATGCGGGCGGTGTTGTCACTGAGCGCCGAGTCCAGCCCGAGCAACTGCCGGGAGGCGAAGACCGTGCCCGCGGTGATGGCGAGCCCGACCCCGTTCGCGACGAGGAACAGCGCCAGCTCGTGGGCCACCTTCTCGCGGTGCCGGCCGCGGTAGGTCCAGTAGCGGTTCCCGACCCAGCTGAAGAGCGCGGCGACGGCCGTCGCGACGACGGAGGCCTGCACGGGAGTGCTCCGCATCACCCCGCCCGCCGCGCCGCCGGGCAGGCCGAAGACGAGCAGGTTGTACCCGCCGTTGTCGACCACGAAGGCCAGGACTCCGACGACACCGAACTTGGCGGCCTCGCGCCAGATGCCCTGGATGGCGTCACGCGCACGCAGCGTCACAGACTCGAGGACCGGCACACGGCGAGCGTAGCGACCCGGCGTGCCCCATCCGGTCAGGCGCGCTCATATCGCATGATGTCCGACTATGTGAGGTGCTGATGTATGAGGTGCTGACGGTGTGAGGAACCGGTCGAGTGAGGAGTGGTCGTGGAACCGACGATCGCGTGTGTCGTGCCGTGCCACAACGAGGAGGCGGCCGTCGGCAAGGTCGTCCGCGACCTGCGCGCGGCCCTGCCCGAAGCCGTCGTCTACGTGTACGACAACGCCTCCACCGACCGGACCGTGGAGGTCGCCCGGGCGGCCGGCGCGATCGTCCGGCAGGAGAGCCGCAAGGGCAAGGGCAACGTCATCCGCCGTGCCTTCGCCGACGTCGACGCCGACGCGCTGCTCATCATCGACGGCGACGACACCTACGACGCCTCCCGCGCCCGGGACCTGGTGGACCTGCTCTTCGAAGGCCCCTACGACCAGGTCGTCGGCGCCCGCCGGGTGACCGTCGACGGGGCCTACCGGGCGGGGCACGCGGTCGGCAACAAACTGCTCACCGGGGCCGTGCGGGCCCTGTTCGGCAACGACGTCACCGACATGCTCAGCGGCTACCGGGTCTTCTCACGGCGCTTCGTGAAGTCCTTCCCGGCACTGGCCCGCGAGTTCGAGACCGAGACCGAGATGACGATCCACGCGCTGCACCTGCGGCTGCCCACCGCCGAGGTCCTCACCGACTACCGGGTCCGGCCCGCCGGCGGCGAGAGCAAGCTGCGCACCTACCGGGACGGCTGGCGCATCCTGCGGGTCATCCTCGACCTGGCCCGGCGCGAGCGCCCCTCGCTGGTCCACACCGTGCTCGCGGGTGTCCTCGCCCTGGTCTCGCTCATCCTCGGCATCCCCGTCATCGCCGAGTTCGTCGAGACGGGCACCGTGCCCCGGGTACCCACGGCGATCCTCGCCGCCGCGATCATGACCATCGCGGCCCTGGTCCTGCTCGTGGGCTACATCCTCGAATCACTCATGCACATGCGCCAGGAACAGACCCGCCTGGTGCACCTCTCCTACCCGGCCCCCCTGCGCACCCCGCGCTACGCCGCCCGCGGCGCGGGCACGGGCCCGGTCCCGGTCCGCAAGGCCGCCGGGGGCCCCTGAGGGATCCGGGGGGCGGCGGGTGCGCAGTACGATGATCGGAACCCCGCTTCGCTGCGGGGTCCCGTGACTGAGGAGATGCGTGCCGGTGCCTGCCCGACTTCCTTCGTGGGCCTGGGTGGCCGGGCTGACCGTGGGAGCGATAGCCGCGGTGACGGTCCTGGGTGTGCGGGCGGACCAGGGCTCGCACCCCACGGCCACCTCGGCCGAGCCGAGCAGCACGGCCTCGGCGCAGCCCACCCCCACGGCCTCGGCCCCGGCGCGGGTGCCCGACGGCTCCGGCACCGGCCGTCGCGTCGTCTACTCCCTGGGCGAGAAGCGGGTGTGGCTGGTCGACGCGAGCGAGGCGGCCCGCCGGACGTTCACCGTCTGGCCCGGCTCGGTCAGCCCCGACCCCGGCCGCTACACCGTGTCCTCACGCAACCCGGCCACGACCGGGTCGGACGGCGTCCAGATCGAGCACATCCTGTACTTCGCGGCGAAGGACGGGGTCTCCGTCGCCTTCTCCAACGCGGTCGACGGGGCCTCGCCGCCGCCCGCCGCCTCCGGCACCAGGACCGGCGGGGTCAGGATGCGGAAGGCGGACGGCACGGCCCTGTGGGCGTTCGGCACGGTCGGCACGACCGTGACCGTCGTCAGGTAGCGGGGGTCTGCGTCCGCGGGCCCGACAACTGGTTGACGATCAGCACGACCCCGCTGAACAGGAAGATCCGCGTCGCCGCGTCCAGCCCGTTCCAGTCCTCCGACTGCCACATCGAGAACCACTCGCCGCCGATCGCGATGAACCCGGCCCCGAACAGCAGCATCACCATCAGCAGCCCGTACGTGGACATCCGCCGGGCCCGCAGGTCGTCGCGCCGGACCCACAGCCAGCTGCCGTATATGAGGACCAGCGCGGCGACGGTCTCCCAGACGATGATCCCGACGTAGGCGGCGTCCTGCAGCCCGCGGCTCGTGACGGCCCGCCACATCAGGTCCTCGTCCTTGAACGTGGTGTCCATGGCCAGCACATGGCGGACGAACTGCTGGTTGGTCCCGAAGTCGGTGATGTTCCCGAAGGCGACGAGCGCCATGTAGAGGGCGATGGTCGCGGTGAGCAGGGTGGCGGCGAGCGACAGCGTGCCGCGTGAAGTGGAGGTGGCCATGACGATCATTCTCCCCGCGCACCGCTTTCCGTTGTATCCCGCGGCAGTTGAGCGAGAATGACGACCGCGACGAACTGCGCGGCGAGGGCGCGTACACGCAGGCCCTGGCCGAGTACGACGAGGCTGTCGCGCTCGATCCGGACCTGGCCCTCGCCTACCGGCACCGGTCCGGCATCCGGGGCGACCTCGGCGACCACGACGGGGCCATCGCCGACCTGGACCGGGCCGTCGCACTGGACCCGGGCAACGCCTGGTAACTCGCACTGCGCGGGGAGCACCACCGCATCGCCGGGCGGGACGCCGAGGCGCTCCGGGACCTGACCGAGGCGGTACGGCTCGACCCCGCCTCCGCGTTCGCCCGGGCCTCCCGGGGCGCCACGTACGAGCGGGCCGGGGACCTGGACGCGGCCCTGGCCGACCTGGACCGTGCGCTGGACCTCGACCCGGACTACGCCTGGGCTCTCGCCCGCCGCGCCCGGGTGTGGCGGGCACTGGGCGACTCCCGGCGTCAACTGGCCTACCTCGGGCGGGCGTTGGAGCAGATCCCGGACTGGCCGTGGGCCCGCTGCGAACGCGGCGACGCGCTGCGCGCCGCCGGCCGCGACGAGGAGGCGGTCGCCGACCTGGACATCGCACTGGCCCTGGACCCCGCGTACACGTCGGCCTACGCGAGCCGGGGCGAGTCCCTGGCCCGCCTGGGCCGCCACGCGGAGGCCCTGGCCGATCTGAACCGGGCGGTGGAAACGCGGCCGGGTTACGTCTGGGCCCTGTGCCGCCGGGCCGTGCTGCATACGGCCATGGGGCACCCGGAGGAGGCCAGGGCGGACATGGCGCGCGTCCGGGAACTCGATCCCGGGGCGCTGGAGAGGTTCGCGGACGTCAGCGTTCTGCCGTGAACCCCAGGAACTCGGACCAGGCGCCGCCGGTGAACGTCAGCCGGGCGCCGTCCTTGTTCTTGGAGTCGCGGATGTGGATGGAGGGCGAGGATATGGCGACCTCGACGCAGTCGGGCCCGTCATTGCTGCTGTAGCTGCTCTTGAACCAGGCGAGTTCAGTGGTCACGTCTCGTCTCCCAGAACTTTCTCAATGAAGGCCAGGGACTCTCGGGGTGAGAGGGCCTGCGCCCGGATCATTCCATAGCGCATGTCGAGGATCTGGGCGTCCTTGGGATCGCTGATCACGCGGTTGTGCAGCTGGGCTTCGCAGTGTCCCAGCGTCTTGCCGTCCTGGAACTTCAGGAGCCGGAACGGGCCCGCCATACCCGCGTGGTCCTCGCGGTTGATCGGCATGACCTGGATCGAAACGTGCCGCAACGCGGCGACTTCCAATAGGTGTTCGAGCTGGTGGCGCAGCACCATTTTGCCCCCGATGGGCCGCCGAAGCGTCGACTCTTCCTGGACAAAGGTGATGAGCGGTCGCGGCAGGCGGTCGAAGACCGACTTCCGTGCCATGCGGGCGGCGACATGACGCTCGATCTCGTCCTCCGTGTAGGCAGGACTGCGCATGGCGTACAACGCGTGGGCGTACTCGGGTGTCTGGAGCATCCCGTTGATCTGGTGGTTGTCATAAGCCCCGAGTTCGAGGGCCTCGTCCTCCAGCTTGGCGAGGTCCCGCACCTTCTTCGGATACCGAGCCCTCTCCACATCCTCCTTCATCGCGGAGATCTTGCCGCCCGCCCCCAGCACCTCATCCGCCTTGTCGAGAAAATCCGGCTTGGGGATGCGCCGGGCCCGCTCGACGGACGAGACCATCTCCTCCCCGTATCCGATGGCCGAGCCCAGCTCCGTCTGCTTGAGCCCGGCGGCCTCGCGCCACATCTTGATCTGCCGCCCGACCGTCCGCAGCACGGCCGCCGCTTCCTCGTCCTCCACGCGTTCCCCTCATGACGTACGAGCCGTACGACCCCGCAACGCGTCCGGACAGTCACGCTCCGTACCGAGGCCGTCGCTGTTCAGGGTAGGGACGGACGAGCACGCTGGGTGACATGAGTCAGAAATCCCCCACGCGAACCCCGCTGCCCACCCGGCATTTCGGCGTGCAGCTGTCCAGCACTCGAAGAGGTGCTCGACTGGCCCGCCTGCTCACCGAACGCCAGCTCGACGAGTGGGGCGAGCCGCACGAGGCCGCCGCGCAGGTGGTCGCGGAGCTGGCGTCCAACGCCGTCCGGCACGGACGCGTCCCGGGCAGGGACTTCCGGCTGCGGGTGGAGCTGGCCGCCGACCGCACGCTCCGTCTCGAGGTCACCGACGCCCGGGGCGACCGGCTCCCGCGCGTCCCGGACCCGGGGGAGGAGGACGCGGAGGGCGGCAGGGGCCTGCGCATCGTCGAGGCGTACGCGGACCGCTGGGGGGTGGCGGACGCACCGGCCGGGGCGAAAACGGTGTGGGCGGAGCTGGTGCCGTAGGGGCCGGTCCTCGAAGGGGGCCCACCGGTCCCGTTCGATTACAGTGCTGGGCGTCGTACGTGTGGACGGTCCCTGGGAGGTCGAGGTGGGTGCGACTGCCGGCGCCGTCTGGGGCCGTACGGAGCAGCAGGACTTCCGCAGCCGGGTGCGGGGGACCCTGCTCGGCGTGGCCGTGGGAGACGCCCTCGGGACGCCGGTCGACGGGCTGACCATGCAGGGGATCCGTGAGGCGCACGGGGCGGAGGGCCTGGTGGACCTGGCCCCCGCCTACGGCAGACGCGGCGCCGTCACGCATCTCACGCAGCTCACCCTGTTCTCCGTCGACGGGCTGATCCGGGCCCAGGTCAGACGGGACACCGGCGCCTGGCACCCGCCCACCGACCTGCACCGGGCGTATCTGCGCTGGGCCGCGACCCAGCGCGACTGGGGGCCGGACGAGCGCCGCAAGGAAGACGGGTGGCTGGCGCGGGAGGAGTGGCTGTACGCGCGGCGGGACCCGAGCCGTGCCCTGCTGCTGGGACTCGGCGACGAGACCATGGGGACGCCCGAGGCGCCCAAGAACCCCGGTGAGGCCGGGCCCGAGCCCGCGGCCCGGTCCGCCCCCTTCGGCCTGCTCGTGGGCTGGGAGCCGCAGCTGGTCGCCCAGCTCGCCGTCGAGTGCGCCGCGCAGACCCACGGCCATCCCACGGCGTCGCTCGCGGCGGGCGCGTACGCCGTGCTCGTGCATGCGCTGGCGCTGGGCGAGAGCCTCGATGCCGCCGCGCAGCGGACCCTTGCGCTGCTGGCCGCCCGGCCGGGGCACCAGCCCGTGTCGGATGCGCTGCAGCACGCGCTGGGCGCCGTGCGGCAGGGCATGCCCGGCCCGGAGCGGGTGGCCGAGCTGAGCGGGGCGGGCACGGCCGAGGGGCTCGTCGCCGCCGCCGTGTACTGCGCGCTGGTCGCGGCCGACGTCCGGCACGGGCTGTGCCTCGCCGTCAACCAGGACGGCCCCTCCGCCGCCACCGCCGCGCTGACCGGCGGCCTGCTGGGCGCCCTGCACGGCGAGACGGCCCTCCCCCCGGCCTGGCTGGCCGAGCTGGAGGGCCGTCCCACGATGCTGGAGCTGGCCGACGACTTCGCCATGGAGATGACCCAGGGGCCCGCCCTGCACGGGCCCGGAGGATCGTCGCCGGGCTGGCTCGCCAGATATCCGAGAGCGTGAGCCCGCTCGGTCCCGGACCGTCGCCCCGGGCCCCCGTCCGTCGTCTCAGTCCTTGACGGTCGTCCGCACCACCTCGTCGGTGGGGCCGGCCGGTGCCGGGACCCTGGCCGCCGCCGTTCCGTCGCCGTCCGTGTTGATCTTCTCGATGAGCGCCAGCCGCTCCGGTGTGTCCTCGGGCCGGATGTAGCCGACGAGGACGTACAGCACCAGCGACACCGCCAGCGGGATCGACACCTGGTACTGGAGCGGCACGCCGCCCTCGACGTTCCAGTTGACCGGGTAGTTCACCAGCCAGAACGCGAGCAGCCCCATCGACCAGCTGACCAGGGCCGCCGTGGGGCCGGAGCGGCGGAACGCGCGCAGCAGGCCCAGCATCATGGGGATCGCCATCGGGCCCATCAGGCCGGCCACCCACTTGATGACCACCGTGATGATGTCCTTGAACGCGGGGGAGTCGACCTGGGTCGCCGCCGCCATGGACAGGCCGAGGAAGACGACCGTGGCGATCCGGGCGACCCGCAGGCCCTGGCTCTGGTTCCAGGCCCGGGCCCGCGCCCAGATCACCGGCGCGCAGTCCCGGGTGAACACCGCAGCGATGGCGTTGGCGTCGGAGGAGCACATGGCCATGGTGTGCGAGAAGAAACCGACGATGACCAGGCCCAGCAGCCCGTGCGGGAGGAGCTGTTCGGTCATCAGCGCGTAGGAGTCCGAGCCGTCCGGCTTCTGCGACTCGACCAGCAGCGGCGACATCCACATGGGGAAGAACAGCACCAGCGGCCAGACCAGCCAGAGGATCGCCGAGAGGCGGGCCGACCGCTCGGCCTCCTTGGCGTTCGGCGTGGCCATGTAGCGCTGCGCCTGGTTGAGCATGCCGCCGTTGTACTCGAAGAGCTTGATGAAGAGGAACGCCAGCAGGAACACCGTGCCGTACGGGCCGACCAGCGGTTTCTCATGGCCCTGGAGCTCGGGCGCGTCCCAGACGCCGAAGAAGCCGCCGTGGTCGTCGAGGCGTACCGACACCGCCACGAACATGGCGACGCCGGCCAGCAACTGGATGATGAACTGGCCGAGTTCGGTGAGCGCGTCCGCCCAGAGGCCGCCGATCGTGCAGTAGACCGCCGTGATGCCGCCGGTGATGAGGATGCCCTGGTTGAGGGAGATGCCGGTGAAGACGGACAGCAGGGTGGCGATGGCGGCCCACTTGGCGCCGACGTCCACGATCTTCAGGAGCATCCCGGACCAGGCCAGTGCCTGCTGCGTCTTCAGGTCGTAGCGGTTCTTCAGGTACTCCAGCGGGGAGGCCACGTGGAGCCGGGAGCGCAGCCGGTTGATGCGCGGGGCGAACAGCTTCGAGCCGATGGCGATGCCGAGGGCGATGGGGAAGGACCAGGTGACGAACGAGGTGACGCCGTAGGTGTAGGCGATGCCCGCGTACCCGGTGAACATCACCGCGCTGTAGCCCGACATGTGGTGCGAGATGCCGGACAGCCACCAGGGCATCTTGCCGCCGGCGGTGAAGAAGTCGCTGACGTTGTCGACGCGTTTGTGCGACCAGACGCCGATCGCGACCATCACGGCGAAGTAGCCGATGAGCACGGCCCAGTCGAGACCGTTCATGTGCGCCCTCCCAGGGATCAGCCCGGCGCTCATCGTGGGCGCTGCCGCGTGAACACGACAAGTGAGGGTAAGGTCAAGGGGAGGCAAAAATGTTCGACGTGATGGCCTTGGTTCACCTATATGAACTCAACGCATCAACTCCCCGGCGTTGACCAGCAACGACTGCCCGGTGATCGACCGCGCCCGGTCCGACGCCAGGAACACCACCGCGTCGGCCACGTCCGTGTCCGTGGCCAGTTCGGGCAGCGCCATCCGCCCGGTCAACCGCTCCAGGACGGTCTCCTCGGGCACGCCCTCCGACTGGGCCGCGAACTGCACGTACGCCTGCACCGGCGGCCCCCACATCCAGCCGGGCAGTACCGTGTTCACCCGGATCCGGTGCGGCCCGAGCTCCCGGGCCAGCGAGTACATCGCACTCGTCAGCGCTCCCTTCGACGCCGCGTACGCCGCCTGCCGCACCTGCGAGGGGGCGGCCACGGCCGACTGCGTCCCGACGAACACCACCGACCCGCCGCCTCGCTTGAGTGACGGCAGACAGGCCCGGGTCATCCGCAGCGTGCCCAGCAGGTTCACGTCCAGCACCGACCGCCAGGACTCGAAGTCGGCGTCCTCCAGTCCGCCGAAGTAGCCGTCGAGCGCCGCCACGTGCACCACCGCGTCGAGGCCCCCGAACCGCTCCCGCGCCAGCCCCGCCAGCGCCTCGCACTGCGCCTCGTCGCGGATGTCCGTGCCCCGGTACGCGGTGCTCGTCCCGCCGGGATCGACCTCGGCGGCCGTCTTCGCCAGGCTCGCCTCCGTACGGGCCCCGAGCACGGCACGCCCGCCGTCCCGTACGACCGCCGCCGCGACCTGCCGCCCGAGCCCGGCCCCGACCCCCGACACGACGACCGTCTTCCCCGCGAGCAGTGACATGGCAGGACCTCCCCGGACCGGAACCCTGGCGCTCCATCTGACGGAGCGTCAGAGTATGGGTCAGTCACCGACGAAGGGGAAGGGCATGAGCGAGGACACCCGCAGCGAGCTGTACGCCGAACTGGCCGCCGTCGGCCCCTACGGCACCCACCCCGGGCACGCCCTCATCACCATGGTCGAGCCGCATCCCGGCCACGAGTACGCGTACAACCGCTGGTACGAGGACGACCACTACTACGCCGGCGCGATGGCCATGCCCTGGATGTACGCGGGCCGCCGCTGGGTGGCGACCCGCGATCTCCAGCTGCTGCGCTACCCCGAGAAGTCGGCCGTGGCCCAGCCGGTCACCGCCGGCTGCTACCTCTCCACCTACTGGATCACCGACGGCCGCTACGACGACCACATGCGCTGGACGGTCGCCGTCAACAAGCGCCTCAACCGGGACGCCCGCGTGTACCACGACCGCACGCACGTCCTGACCGCGTTCCAGGACCACGAGGCGACGGTGTACCGCGACGGAGCGGCCGGCCCCCGGGACGTCCATGCCCTCGACCACCCCTACGCGGGTCTGGTCCTCCAGGTCGTCGAGGCGGACGAGCCCGCGCAACGCGCCCCGCTCCTGGAGTGGCTGCGCACCCGCCACCTTCCCCGGCGCCTGGCCGGCTCCCCGGCCGCGCTGGTGACGGTCTTCCGCCCGACGCCCCTGCCCGGCGACCGCATGACGTACGTCAAACAGGTCGAGGGCGTCGACACCCGCCTGACGCTCCTGTGGTTCCTCCAGACCGACCCGAGGGAGTGCTGGGACCCCTTCTTCACCGGCCTCGACCGGGCGGTGGCCGAGTCGGGCCTGGGCAGGGTGGAGCTGGTGGCCCCGTTCATCCCGACGGTGCCCGGCACGGACACGTACGTGGACCTGCTGCGCTGAGGGTCAGCGCAGCTCCTCCGGACACGGCGTACCCCGCGGGAGCTGGTACGGCGCCGCCAGCCGGTACGTCCCGGCCTTCGGGGCCAGCAGCTCCGTCCACTTGTCGCCCTGCGCGTCCTCCTCCGTCTCGGCGAGGCAGCCGTTGACGTTCACGTACGTCTTCGGCTCGTCGTCGGGACGGTTCCTGGACTCCTCGGTCTCCTGCGGCGGCTTCAGGCTCTTGCCCTCCGCGTCGACGATGCTCAGCCACGGCGAGTACGGGATGCGCACCAGGATCCGGCCCGGCTTCTTCACCTGGAGGACCATCTCCCCCTGCTCGGCCCGGTCGACCACCGCGTTCGGCTCGGCCAGCGGGGTCGGGGCGGTCACCTTGAACAGCTGCCAGGTGGTGTCGCCCCAGATCTGGGTCAGATACGGCAGGCCGCGCCGCACCAGCGCCCGCTCCCGCTGCCCCCCGTCACCGTCCGGCTCGCCCTTCGGCAGCACGACGTAGTGCACCGCCCAGCGCTTCAGCCACTCGTGGTAGTTCGCCGAGTTGAGCGTGTCGTCGTAGAAGAGGGGGTTGCGCTCCATGTCCGCCTGCCGGTTCCAGCCGCGGGCCAGGTTGACGTAGGGGGCGAGCGCGGACGCCTCGCGGTGGGAACGCGCCGGGACCACCTCGACCCGGCCCTTCTCGGCGCCGACCTCCTGCAGTTCGTTGACGAGCGGAGCCAGCTCACGCGACCAGGACGCCGCCGGGGCCGTGTGCACGATGTCGTCGACCGTCTTGAAGCCGATCCACACCCCGAAACCGCACAGCGCCACCACGGCCGCGTACCACTTGCGGCTGCGCGGCACCGTGAACGGCAGCGCGGCGACCAGCGCGACCCCGGCGAACAGCATCGCCAGCCGCGTGATGTTCGACCCGATCTGGGAGCTGATCAGCCACACCAGCACGACCCCGAGGCCGTAGACCGCGGCCGTGAGCCGGACCGTCTTCCACTCCTGCGGCACCAGCACGTACGCCAGGACGGAGAACGCCAGTGGCAGCAGCACCGAGCCGATCACCATCGGCTGCGTGCCCGAGAACGGGAACAGCCACGCCGACACCGCTACCACGGCGGTCGGCGCGAGACCCAGCGCCCAGGCGCCCGGACGCCGCTTCTGCAGGAACAGCGCAACCGCCACCAGGCCCACGAACAGGCCCGCGACCGGCGACGCCATGGTGGCCAGCGCGGCCAGCGGCGCCGCGCTCAGCGCCTTCGCCCAGCGCTTGAACCGCCACCGGTAGGGCCAGCAGAACACGACGGCGACCGCGCCGAGCGCGAACATCATGCCGAGACCGAACGTCACCCGCCCCGACACCGCGTTGCAGAACAGCCCGAACACGCCCGCCAGCGACGCCCACAGCGGGTTGAGGACCGAGCGGCTGCGCAGCAGGAGCAGGGTCAGCAGACCGGCCGAGACCGTCCCCGCGATCATCATCGTGGTGCGCACGCCGAGCACCGACATCAGATACGGCGACACCACGCTGTACGAGACCGGGTGCATCCCGCCGTACCAGGCGAGGTTGTACGCCGAGTCCGGATGACGGCCGACGAACTCGGCCCACGCGTCCTGCGCGGCCAGATCCCCGCCGCTGTTCGCGAACGTGAAGAACCAGAGGATGTGCAGCGCCGCGGCGAGCCCCGTGACGGAGAGGACCGGGTGCCGCAGCATGCGCTCACGCAGCGCCAGCACGGGGGCGGGCCACTCGAACCCCGCCTCGCGCTCGCCGGAGGCGCCGTCTTCGGACGCGCTGCCTTCGGACGCGCAGCGGTGGGCCGGGCCGGCTCCGGACGGGCCGCCTTCGGGCGCGCTGCCGTCCGGCGCGGTGGCGTTACGCCCCGCGGCGTTCGACGAGCTGTCTTCCGGCGCTTCGGGCAGGCGTATTCGCGGGCCTGATACCGAGCCCGGTTCGGCGTCGTCTGCGTGTGTCGGCTCCGCAGTGGCCACTCGAAGGCACTCCCCGTGTCCCGTCTTCTGTTCTCGCTTCGCCACAGCGCCTGCGCGAGCGGCGGCATGTCCCGATTCGGGACGCTAGCACGCACCCCGCCGGGCGGCGCCCGGACGGGCCGTCACCGGCGGGGTGCGGTGGTGCGGGTCGTGCCCCGGGTCAGCCGATGCGCGTGAGCTTGGCCCCGAAGCCCGGCTCCGCCAGGTCCTTCTGGAGGGCGACCGGGACCTTCACGGCACTGGTGGTTCCGTCACCGACGGTCAGCGTTCCCACCTTGGTGCCGGCCTTCGCCGTGTGCGGCAGGTCACCCCCGGCGAACGTCAGCTTGACCGACAGCCCCGCCCAGCCGACGGCCGTGACGTCCTCGGTGACGGCGACCGGCGTGCGGCCGCCGAGACCGTCGTCGGCGTACCCGACGACGTCGCCCTTCTTCAGGATCGTCGCCGACTCCAGCGCGCCCTGCGCGGCCCGGATCAGCTTGTCGCCCTCGTGCAGCGCGGCGCCCAGGATCGTGTTGTCCGGACCGCCGGCGGGCTGGCGCACGACCGCGCCGATGATCCGGTGGGTCTCGCCGTCGACGTCCTTCTTGGCCGCGAAGACGAGGTTGCCGAGCGCCGAGGTGGTGGTGCCCGTCTTGATGCCGGTGACGTCGTTGGAGCCGACCAGGCGGTTCCAGTTGTCGTGCTTCGTGCCCTTGTAGTCGACGTACGACATCATCGCCGCGACCTCGCGGAACGCGGGCTGCTGCATGGCGGCCTTGGCGAGCTTCACCTGGTCCACGGCCGTGGAGACGGTCGTGTTGTTCAGGCCCGACGGGTCGGTGTACGTCGTGTTCTTCATGCCGAGGTCCTTGGCGGCGTCGTTCATCTTCTGCACGAACGCCTTCTCGGACCCCGCGTCCCAGCGGGCGAGCAGCCGCGCGATGTTGTTCGCGGACGCGATCAGGATGCTCTCCAGGGCTTCCCGCTCGGTGATGCTGTCGCCCTTGGTGACGTCGACGGTGGACTCCTGGCCGGCGTCGGACTGGTCCTGGGCCGCCTGGTCGATGCCGATCTTCGGGCCCTTCTCACCGCTCTTGAGCGGGTGCTCGCGCAGGATGAGGTAGGCGGTCATGACCTTGGCGACACTCGCGATCGGCACGGGCTTCTGCTCGCCGGAGGACCCGAACGTGCCGATGCCCTGGACGTCGAGGGCGGCCTGGCCGTCGGCGGGCCAGGGGATGCCGACCTTGCCGCCCTCGAAGGTGTAGCTGTCCTCGGCGGTGAGTTCCAGGGTGGGCGAGGGGAGCGGGCGCACACTCTGCACGACCGCGAAGAGGACCACCAGCAGCAGCACCAGCGGCGTCCAGATCTTCACCCGCCGGGCCGCCGTGCGCAGGGGGGTCTCCGGGGGCGGCGGGGTGTTCGTCAGCTCGGCCAGCAGGTCCAGCGGCGGCTTGGGCGGCAGCGGCTGCTGCGTGGTCCGCTCGGGGCCGATGGTGGGGACGGGCGCGGTGGCCTCCGCCGGGGCGGGCGGCTTCCTGGTCGCCGGGTCGTCCAGGTGCTTGAGCGCGACGAACTTGCTGGTCCGCTCCGCGTCCCGCTCCGAAGCGCCGCCCTTGGGGTCGTCCTTCTCCGGAGCGGCCGTCTTCTCGGCGTCCGCCTTCTGGGCTGCTGCCTTCCGGGCGTCCGTCTTCGGGGCGTCCGTCTTCGGGGCGTCCGGCTTCGGAAGGTCCGACTTCGGGAGGTCCTTGGCCCCGCCCCCGAGCTTCAGCATGGTGGTGGGCTGATCGACCGGGGGCCGCTGCACCTTGAAGACGGCAGTGGGCTGGTCGACGGGGGGTTCGGCGGGAACGTCGTCCCCACGGTCACCGCCGCCGGCGGCAACGCCACCGGCCCCGGCGGCCTTCGGGGCCTTGCCCGTGCCGGGCTTGTCCGCAGGGGCGCCGGTGGCTTCGCCGGTCTTCGGGGTCTTGCCGGTGCCGGGCTTGTCCGCAGGGGCGCTGGTGGCTTCGCCGGTCTTCGGGGTCTTGCCCGTGGTGGACTCGCTCTTGGCGGCGCTGTCGGCCGGGGCGTCGTCGGTGTCGTCCTCGGCGGCGCCGGTCTTGGCGCCGGCGTCCTTCGAGGCCGCCTTGGCGTCGGCGTCTTCGGCCTTCGGCGCGGCCTTGGCGTCCGCGGAGACGCGCGGGTCCGCGGGCGCGCGGCCCTTGTCGTCGGCCCGCTCGGCAGCGTTGTCGTCGGCGTCGGGGGCCTCGGGCGTCGTCCTGTCGCTCACCGCGGCACCGGCGGCCTTCGGGGCCTTGCCCGTGCCGGACCCGCCCTCGGCGGTGCCGTCGGCCGGGGCGTCGTCGGTGTCGTCCTCGGTGTCGGTGTCGGTGTCGGTGTCGGTGTCGGCCGCATCGGGCGCCGTGTCGGCGTCGTCGGTCCGCTCGTCCCGCTTCGTCTCGGTGTCCTCGCCGTCCCCGCTGTCCGCTGTGGCGGAACGGTCCGCCTCGGCGTCGTCGGCATCGGCCCGGTCCGCCTCGGAGCCCTCGGAAGCCGACCCCGCGGTTTCCCGGCCGTCCTCGTCGCCCGCGTCCGCTCCCGAGCCCTCGGCCCCGTCCTGCCCGTCCCGGGCGTCCGCGTCGGCCTTCTCGGGCTCCCCGGCCTTCTTCGCGCGCTCGGCCTCAGGAGCCTCGTCGTCGGCGTCGGCGGCAGCCTCCTGCTCACCGTCCGCCGACGCGACCCACGCGGCCACGGCGTCCCGCAGCCGTCCGTCACTGCCCTCGGCCGCGGACCCCTCGGCGGAACCCGCACCGGCCGCCGCGTCCTCGGTGCCCGAGTCGCTCTCGGCGTCCTCGGCGCGCGCCGCGTCCGAGTCGGCCTCCGGCCGTCCGGTGTTCTCCGGGTCCTCCGCCGTCCGCGTGGACAGCACGCGGGTCGCCGTGTCGGCACCGCCTCGCGCAGAGGACTTCTCCGCGTCCCGGGCCACCGCGAGCCGCGGGTCGGCGGCTTCGCTCCTGGCTTCCGGAACCGGACTCGCGCTCCCCGACGTCCTTCGTGCCGACGACTCGCGCTGCTTCGACCTGTCGGGGGACTCGCCCGCCACCGATGCCTCCTCCTCGCGCCGCAGACCCCGCGTGCGCGTACCGAACCGTGAACCGCCGCCCGTGACACCGCCCCGGCGCTGTCCGAACCATCTACCAGTGTCCTGTGTGCGGGCCAAACCCATCCGGTAGACGAGAACGACATACCTACTGGTTCCACTACGAACCGGTCACGCACCCTCGACAGACCAATGTGAGAGGGGTCACCCTGTCTTTCATCCACGCGGGGAGGCATGGATGGGCAGGAGCCGCAGAACACTTCCGGAGGAGCTTCTGCTGCTGGCGTTGGACCCGGCCACGGGTACCACCGCACAGCCGCAGTCGCTCGACCTCGGTCTGGCCGGAGCACAGCTAGTAGAGCTGGCGCTGGCCGGACGGATAGCCCCAGACGGGGATCGTATCGCCGTGGTGGCACCACGGCCGACTGGAGATCCGACACTGGACTGCGCGTTGGAGTTGCTGCGAAGGCGTGGCGCTCCCGTGCGTGCCGTCCACTGGATCGGCGGGCCGCGTCTCGGGCTGCGCCAGACCTACCTCTCGCATCTGGAGCGGTGCGGCATGGTGCATGCCGTGGCCGGCCAGATGTGCGGAGTGCTGCCGACGACTCGCTACCAGGCGACGGACACCGAGATCAGCCGGGAGATCAGGGCCCGGCTGGACTCCGCCATCCGCACCGGCGTCCCGCCGGACCCGCGGACCGCGGCCCTCGCCGCCCTCGCGCACGCGGTCGGCCTCGGCAAGCACCTGTACCCGGGCAACGAGGGACGTTCCTCTCGCTCCCGGCTCAGGGACCTGATCAGGCACGACCCCATGGGCGGTCTCGTCGCGCACGCGGTGATGGACGTCCAGAACGGCGTCGCGGCCCAGCCGCGCCGCAGCCCGGCACCGTCCGGCCGTCAGGCCCCCGGCGGAGCAAGGCCCGCAACGGAACCCGCCCGAGGCGTTCCGATGCAACCGCGCCACGGATCCATGGCGCGCGCCGTGGTCCACTGAGCCGCGCCGCGCCCGCACGGCCTGCGACCGGCACACGCACCACGGGACCCACGAACCCGGTCACGGGAGCCGCTGTCCGAGCGGGGCGGAGAGAGCGCACACTCTCTCCGCCCCGCTCGGCGTGTCGTGTCCGAACTGGCGTGTACCCGCCGCATATCCACCGTTTCCCAGCGGTAGTAAGCACCTTGGTGGCAGTCTGCTCAACAGCAGATACGCAAAGTAGAGGCACGCAGCCGGAGGTGCACGTCCCGTGGCGTCCAATGTCAATCCCACCGTCAGGAGGCGCCGGCTGGGCCAGGAGCTCCGCAGGCTCCGCGAGCTCAAGGGCATGACGGCCGAAGAGGTGGCCGAGCGGCTGCTGGTGTCGCAGTCGAAGATCAGCCGGCTGGAGAACGGCCGGCGCAGCATCAGCCAGCGCGACGTCCGCGACCTGTGCGGGGTCTACGAGGTCGAGGACCAGCGCATCGTCGACTCGCTGATGCAGATGGCCAAGGACTCCCGCCAGCAGGGCTGGTGGCACGCGTTCGGGGACATCCCCTACAGCGTCTACATCGGCCTGGAGACGGACGCCGAGTCGCTCCGGGTCTACGAACCCCAGATCATCACCGGCCTGCTGCAGACGCGGGCGTACGCCGAGGCCATCATCCGCGGCGGCTCGCCCGAGGCCTCCGAGGCGGACAACGACAAGCGCGTCGAGGTCCGGCTGCGCAGGCAGGGCCGGATCACCGCCGAGACCGAACCGCTGCGCCTGTGGGTGGTCCTGGACGAGGCGTCCCTGCACCGGGTCGTCGGCAGCCGGCCGGTGATGCGCGAGCAGCTGGAGCACCTCATCGAGATGTCGCAGCTGCCCCACATCACCGTGCAGGTCCTGCCGTTCGAGGTCGGCGCGCACGCCGGCATCAACGGCCAGTACTCGATCCTGGAGTTCGCCGACGCGGCCGACTCCAGCGTCGTCTACATCGAGGGCGTCACCAGCGACCTGTACCTGGAGAAGCCGCTGGACGTGCAGAAGTACACGGTGATGTATGAGCACCTGCGCGCCCAGTCGCTGAACGTGGACCAGTCCCGGCAGCTCATCGAGCGTGTGGCGAAGGAGTACGCGCGCTGAGCCGCCGCCGGAGGATGACCTTCCAGTCGGGCAAAGCGCGGGGATGCTACCCCCTGACACGCCTGACTGGAAGTCTCCCCTGGAATATGCCATCCGGTCGAGTGAATGACTGCTCCGAACGGTGAGGGTGGCGAGTAGCGTCGATCACGCCAACCACCAGCACGGGTTGGCGTAAACGCAACTCGCAACGGAGCGAACATGGCAATTCGTCTGGGCGCCACGCAGACGTGGACGACCTCCTCCTACACCAACAACAACGGCGCGTGCGTGATGGTCAGGTCGACCGTCGCCGAGGCCCTGGAGCTCGGGGACACCAAGGTCCCCGAGGGGCCCAAGCTGGCGTTTCCCGCCGACGCGTGGAACGCCTTCGTGGCCTCGGTCAAGGTCTGACCCCGCGATCGACAGCACCACAAGCACCACCGACCGAGCCCTCTCGACCAGCATCGCCGTCCTTGCCGAGAGGGCTCCGCTTGTGCCCCGAGAGCTCCGCGCGGGCGATCAGCTCACCGGGAACGCCACGTCGCACACCGGGTCCCCGGGCCCCGCGGCCTCCCAGTCGGCGAAATACAGTTCCCGGCAGGGCCCGGTCGCCGTCAGCCCCTGGGCCGCCATCCACTCCTCCACCGCCTCGAAAGCGGCCAGGATCTGAGGGTGCGCCACCTGCGCCTTGGTGATCCTCGTGTACGCCAGCCGCCGGGCGGGTTCCACCCGTACCGCCGTCTCCCACGCCCTGCCGTGCCGCTCGGCCCAGGCCCGGGCCGCCCCCTCGTCGGCCACCGGCACGCACGCCTCAGCCGGCCCGTCGCTCTCCATCGACACTTCCGCGTGATAGGCGACGTACGGCACCCCGGCCACGCCCCCGCACTCCCGGGCCGCCCCCTCCAGCCGGCCCAGCGCCGCCCCGATCCACGCCGGCAGTTCGTCCGCCAGCGTGTGCCGCTTCTCGGAGATCACCACCTGGGCGGGCACCTCCACCGTCCCGACCGTGAACTTCCCGTACATCTCGGAGCTCCTCCCCGACAGTCGTCCACGGAGGTACTCGGCGAGCGTCCGCTGCCCCGCCACCCGCGCCTCGACGTCCGCCCAGTACGCGCCGAGCAGCGCGGCAGCCGCTGCCCCGTCGCCGGCCTCGACCACCTCGGCGATCCGGGCGAGCGGCATGTCCAGCTGCCGCAGCATCGCCACCAGCCGGGCCCGTTCGACCTGACCGGCGCGGTAGTAGCGGTAGCCGGTCGCCCCGTCGACGTGCGCCGGGGCCAGCAGGCCCAGCCGGTCGTACAACCGCAGGGCCTTCGGCGACAGGCGGGCACGAGCGGCGAACGCCCCGATGGTGAGCAGCTCCAGGTTCCGTTCCGGTCCGTCCACCACGGCATCCTCCGTCATCGGGCGGCTCTTCCGCCCGACGACGAGGACACTCGGGCCTGCCCCAGGGGCAAGGTCAACGCCCCCGGGGGCCCGCCTCAGGCCAGCTGGGCCTCGATCGCCGCCACGACCTCCGCCGCGTCCGGCTCGGTCTGCGGCGAGAAACGGGCCACGACACGGCCGTCCCGGCCGACGAGGAACTTCTCGAAGTTCCAGCGGATGTCCCCGCCGTGCCCCTCGGCGTCCGCGAAGCCCGTCAGCCGGTCGTACAGCGGGTGCCGGCCCTCGCCGTTCACCTCGACCTTCTCGGTCATCGGGAAGGTCACGCCGTACGTCGCCGAGCAGAACTCGGCGATCTCGTCGGCGTTGCCGGGCTCCTGGCCCAGGAACTGGTTGCAGGGCACGCCGAGGACGGTGAAACCGCGCGCCGCGTACTGCTCGTGCAGCTTCTCCAGGCCCGTGTACTGCGGGGTCAGGCCGCACTTGGACGCGACGTTCACCACGAGCACCGCCTTGCCCGCGTACTGGGACAGGTCGGCCGGGCCGCCCTGCAGCGCACCGATCTCGACGTCGAGGGGAGAGGAACCGTTGGAAGTCGTCATGAGCAGACCCTAGTAGTGCTTGGTCAGGTCGGTTGTGGTGGTGCGTGTCCTCCGGGCCTGGTGTGGCGTTGAGGGTGTGTGACTCCGGACGAGATTGGCTTGGTGCGTGGTGAGTTGGAGGCGTTCGCGGC